>NZ_JBHUXA010000008.1:0-265700 GCF_042669725.1 Nocardia sp. NPDC057227
CTTCAACGGCAAGGGGCCCGCCACGTCGGTGGCGGGCCCCTTGCCGAGAAAGATTCAGTTCGCGTTCAGCAGATCGATGACGAAGACCAGCGTCTTGCCGGACAGCTGATGTCCGCCACCGGCCCGCCCGTACGCCAACTCCGGCGGAATCGTCAGCTGACGCCGCCCGCCGACCTTCATCCCGGGAATCCCGTCCTGCCACCCCTGGATCAGCCCGCGCAGCGGGAAGGTGATCGACTCCCCACGCCCCCAGGAGGAGTCGAACTCCTCACCGGAATCGAACTCGACACCGACGTAGTGCACTTCCACGGTCCCACCGGGCACCGCTTCCTGCCCCGACCCCTCGATGATGTCCTTGATCACGAGTTCGGTGGGCGCAGGGCCGGCCTGGAATTCGATCTCCGGCTTGCTCATTCGCTATCCCCTTCGATAGTTGTCAGCGGGTGGTGATGTCGTTGTAGTCGCGGGCGCCGTACCCGGTGTAGATCTGCCGCGGGCGGCCGATCTTCAGCGGCTCGCTGTGCATCTCGCGCCAGTGCGCGATCCAGCCCGGCAGCCTGCCCATGGCGAAGAGCACGGTGAACATCCGGGTCGGGAAGCCCATCGCCTTGTAGACGACGCCGGTGTAGAAGTCGACGTTCGGGTACAGCTTGCGCTCGACGAAGTAGTCGTCGGTGAGCGCCGCCTCTTCCAGCGCCTGCGCGATGTCGAAGAGCTCGTCGCCGCCGCCGATCTTGCTGAGGATGCGGTCGGCGTGCTTCTTGGCGAGCGCGGCGCGCGGGTCGTAGTTGCGGTAGACGCGGTGCCCGAAGCCCATGAGCTTCACGCCGTCTTCCTTGTTCTTGACCTTGCGGATGAACTCGTTGACGTCGCCGCCGGACTGCTTGATGCCGTCCAGCATCTCCAGCACGGCCTGGTTGGCGCCGCCGTGCAGCGGGCCCCAGAGCGCGTTGATGCCGCCGGAGACCGAGGTGAACAGGTTGGCGTCGGAGGAGCCGACGAGCCGCACCGTCGAGGTCGAGCAGTTCTGCTCGTGGTCGGCGTGCAGGATGAGCAGCATGTCCAGCGCGGCGGCGACCTCGGGGTCGACCTCGTACGGCTCGGCCGGGAAGCCGAAGGTCATCCGGAGGAAGTTCTCGACCAGCGAGAGCGAGTTGTCCGGGTAGAGGAAGGGCTGGCCGACGGACTTCTTGTAGGAGTACGCGGCGATGGTGGGCAGCTTGGCCAGCAGCCGGATGGTGGAGAGCTCGACCTGCTCGGGGTCGCGCGGATCCAGCGAGTCCTGGTAGTACGCGGAGAGCGCGTTGACCGCCGAGGAGAGCACCGGCATCGGGTGCGCGTTGCGCGGGAAGCCGTCGAAGAAGCGCTTGAGATCCTCGTGCAGCAGGGTGTGCCTGCGGATCTTGTCGGTGAAGTCGTCCAGCTGGGCCTGCGTCGGCAGCTCACCGTAGATGAGCAGGTAGCTGACCTCGATGAAGTTCGAGGTCTCGGCCAGCTGCTCGATCGGGTACCCGCGGTAGCGGAGGATGCCCTCCGCGCCGTCGATGTAGGTGATCGCCGACTTGGTCGGCGCGGTGTTCATGAAACCGGGGTCGTAGGTGACATACCCGGTGCTGGCCAGCAGCTTTCCCAGATCGATGCCGTCGTTGCCCTCGGCGGCCGGGGTGACCGTCATGGGGAAGTGACCGCCGGGGTACTCGAGTACCGGCTTGGCGTCGTTGTCGACCTTGGAGTTGTTCTCAACGGGCACGGCAGGATCCCTCTCAGGCTAGGACCGTCGGCATCGGAGTGCGCCTCGGCACGTCGGTGCGATCACCTAGACGCTAGTCGCACTCCGCCGACTGCGGCGGACGAGGGTGCCCGGGCACCGACCTCACAATCCGAGGATCGTCACGTGAGGGTTCTCCGCCTCAGCCCGCGGCGGGTACCTGCGTGGACCGGGTGATCCGGTAGCGGATGAAGGCCGGGAAGGCGACCGCGGCGAGCACCGTCGCGAGCACCACCAGAACACCGCCGCCCGCCGCCGCAACAGCGGTACCCAGGGAGGCGGCGGCGAAACCGTGGGCAACGTCACCGATCCGCGGCCCACCGGCCACGACCACGATGAACACGCCCTGCAGCCGCCCGCGCATCTCGTCGGTGGCGACCGTCAGCAACATCGCGGTGCGCAGTGCGGCGGAGACCATGTCGACCGCGCCGCCGAAGGCGAGGAAGCCGAGCGCGATCCAGAGCCAGACGCCGAGCCCGAACACGTGCCCGGCGAACCCGACCGCCAGCCCGAAGCCGAGCATGGCGACGCCCCACAGCACGATGCAGACGATCACCGCCAGCCCCTGCCGTCGAATCCGCGGTATCCAGCCGGAGAAGACCCCGCCGAGCACCGCGCCCGCGGAGAGCGCGGCGAAGAGCAGCCCGAGCGCGACCCCGCCGGAGGCCGGGTCGCCGAAGGTCTCGTGCGCGATCTGCGGGAAGAGCGCGCGCGGCATGCCGAAGACCATGGCGATGATGTCGACGACGAACGAGGCGAGCAGCACCTTCTGCCCGGCCAGGTAGCCGAAACCCTCGAGCACCGTGCGGAATCCGGCGCTGCGCACCGCCCCGGTCGGCGGGATGGCAGGCAGCCGCCAGACCGCCCAGAGCGTGGCGAGCAGCGCGACGGCGTCGATGAGGTAGAGCGTGGCGAGCCCGACCACCGGGATGAACATGCCTGCCAGCACCGGCCCGGCGATCGCGCCGGTCTGCATGACGGTCATGTTCAGCGAGCTGGCCGCGGCCATCTGCTCGGGCGGGAGCAGCCGGGAGATGGCGGCGTTGCGGGTCGGCTGGTTGACCGCGAAGAAGGCCTGCTGCACCGCGAAGAGCAGCAGCACCACCCAGACGTTGCCGAGCCCGGCGGCGGCCTGCGCCCAGAAGGCGAGCGCGGTCAGCCCGGTGCCGGCGGTGGTGATCAGCAGCAGCAGCCGCCGGTCCATGACGTCGGCGAGCGCACCGCCCCACAGCCCGAACACCACCAGCGGGACCAGCCCGAAGAGCCCGGCCAGCCCGACGTAGCCGGAGCTGCCGGTGATCTCGAAGATCTGCTGCGGAACGGCGACGACCGAGAGCTGCGCGCCGATCACGGTGACCACGTTCGAGGTCCAGAGCCGCCGGTAGGCGGGGGTGCGCAGCGGGGTGGTGTCGGCGAGCAGTCTCACCGAGCAGAGCTTAAAGGTAGGACGATTACGGCTGCAGCCGGGCGACCTGCGGCTCCGCACCGAGCCGGAGCACGATCCGGTTGTGCAGCCTGCCCCGCCTGCCCTGCCAGAACTCGACCTCCTCCGGGCGCAGCCGGAAGCCGCCCCAGAACGGCGGGAGCGGGACGTCCTCGGTGCCTGCGAAGCGGGCGGTGACCTCGGCGAGCCGCGCGTCCAGCTCGGCGCGCGACGCGATCGGCTCGGACTGCGCCGATGCCCAGGCGCCGAGCCGGGAATCGCGCGGCCGGGACCGCCAGTACGCATCGGTGACCTCGGGCGCCACCCGCTCGACCGGGCCGCGCAGGTGCACCTGCCGCGACACCGGCTGCCAGAGGAAGGTCGCCGCGGCGAACGGCACCGCGGCGAGCTGGCTGCCCTTGGCCGATTCGTAATTGGTATAGAAGTCGATCCCCTCCGGCGCGAGCCCCTTGCACAGCACGGTGCGGGCGACCGGGCGCGGCGTGCCGTCGACCTCGCGCACGGTGGCGAGCACCATGGCGTTGGGATCGACCGCACCCGCCGCGCGCGCCTCGTCGATCCAGCGGCGGAGCAGCGGGGCCCAGCCGTCGGCGACCCAGGTCTCGTCCAGGTCACCGGCGCCGTCGGCCTGGGAGGCGGCGTATTCGACTCGCATGGCGGCGAGTTCGTCGACATTCTGCTGGTCGGGCATGGGTCAGACGTTACTCCGCGGTAGCCGAGGGCTAAGGTGCTGCTGATCCGTCTGTGCTCGGCGCGTCACCCGTCGCCGGCCTGCGACCCGAAGTGCAAGGAGAGTCACACCATGACTACCAGCCCCGCGGTACCCAGCGACTTCGTGAGTGGCCTGGAGGGCGTCGTCGCCTTCACCACCGATATCGCGGAACCGGACAAGGACGGCGGCGCGCTGCGCTACCGCGGCGTCGACATCGAGGACCTGGTCGGTGGCCGGGTGACCTTCGGCGACGTGTGGGCACTGCTGGTCGACGGGGAGTTCGGGCGCGGGCTGCCGCCCGCCGAGCCGTTCCCGCTCCCGGTGCACACCGGCGACGTGCGGGTCGACGTGCAGGCCGGGCTGGCCATGCTCGCCCCGATCTGGGGCTACCAGCCGCTGCTCGACATCGAGGACGAGACCGCGCGGGACAACCTGGCGCGCGCCTCGGTGATGGCGCTCTCCTACGTCGCGCAGTCCGCGCGCGGGATCTACCAGCCCGCGGTGCCGCAGAAGCTGATCGACCAGTGCACCACCGTCACCGAGCGGTTCATGACCCGCTGGAAGGGCGACCCGGACCCGAAGCACACCGAGGCGATCGACGCCTACTGGGTCTCCGCCGCCGAGCACGGCATGAACGCCTCCACCTTCACCGCCAGGGTGATCGCCTCCACCGGCGCCGACGTGGCCGCCGCTCTGTCCGGCGCGATCGGTGCCATGTCCGGCCCGCTGCACGGCGGCGCCCCGGCCCGCGTCCTCCCGATGATCGAGGAGGTCGAGCGGACCGGCGACGCGCGGGCGCTGGTCAAGGGCATCCTGGACCGCAAGGAGAAGCTGATGGGCTTCGGCCACCGGGTGTACCGGGCCGAGGACCCGCGCGCCCGCGTGCTGCGCGCCACCGCGCAGCGGCTCGCCGCGCCGCGCTACGAGGTGGCGGCCGCGCTGGAGCAGGCCGCGCTCGCCGAGCTGCGCGAGCGCCGCCCGGACCGCGCCATCGAGACCAACGTCGAGTTCTGGGCCGCGGTCATCCTGGACTTCGCCGAGGTGCCCGCACACATGATGCCCGCCATGTTCACCTGCGGCCGGACCGCGGGCTGGTGCGCGCACGTGCTGGAGCAGAAGCAGCTCGGCAAGCTGGTGCGCCCGGCCGCCATCTACACCGGCCCCGACCCGAGGCAGCCCGCCGACGTCCCTGGCTGGAGCACCATCCAGCACCGCTGAGCGCGCGGGGTTCAGCCCTCGTCGAGCGTGGCGGCCCAGTCCACCGCGACCGATTCGCCGCGGTCGACCTCGAAGAAGCCGACGCGGAGCCGGGCCCCGAGGTCGACCGCGCCGATCGCGGCCAGCGGTACCGGCGTCACCAGCCGGACGCACCACGGCTTCGGCTCGTCCCAGGCGATGAGCTCGAGGTCGAGCCGGAGCACCGGGTCGTCCCGGCCCGCGTAGTCGGCGGCGACCGGGGTCGCGGCGAGCACCGTCGCCTCGGCGCGGCGGCCGTCGGAGAGGATCTCGGCCTGCCCGACCCGCCCGGATTCGGCGGGGTCCGGGACGAAGAGCACCAGCCGCTCCCGGTCGCCGGGATCGACCCGGCAGCCGACCACGTCGCCTGGGCTCATCCAGTGCAGGTCGGTGTCGGACACCCACTGGCGAATCCGCACCTCATAGCTCTGCTCGCCCTCGATCGCCACCCGCACCCAGAACACGTGGCCGGGCTCGCCGCGCCGCGGCCGCACGCCGAGCACCGTCGCGGTGCCGCGCACGCCGCGATGGTGCAGCTCCGTGCGGGCCGCCTCCGGGAGCGGCCCCACCGGTAGCCCGAAAGCCCCCGCACGCCGCCCGCGCACCCGCCACCCCGAATTCGCCGACCACGCCGTCATGGCGGTCAGATTAGCCGGAGTGTGGTCCCGGACACAGCAGTACCACCGTCTACCCTGTTGCCCATGACCTCAGCGTTCCCGACGATTCCCGACGATCTCAAACCCGCCGACGGTCGCTTCGGATGCGGTCCGTCCAAGGTGCGGCCCGAGCAGCTGCGCAACCTGGTCGAGGTCGGCGGTTCGGTATTCGGAACGTCGCACCGGCAGAAGCCGGTCAAGGATGTGGTGGCCAGGGTGCGCTCCGGCCTGCGCGAGCTCTTCGCCCTTCCGGAGGGGTACGAGGTGGTGCTCGGCAACGGCGGCACCACCGCCTTCTGGGACGCGGCCGCCTTCGGCCTGATCCGCGAGCGCTCGCTGCACCTGAGCAACGGCGAGTTCTCCAGCAAATTCGCGGCGGTCGCCAAGGGCAACCCGTTCATCGGCGACCCGATCGTGGTGAAGTCGGAGCCGGGCAGCGCGCCGGAGCCGACCGCTGACCCCGAGGCCGACCTGATCGGCTGGGCGCACAACGAGACCTCGACCGGTGTCGCCATCCCGGTGAGCCGCCCGGCGGGCTCGGAGCACGCGCTGGTCGCGATCGACGCCACCTCGGGCGCGGGCGGGCTCCCGGTGAACACCGCGGACGCCGACGTCTACTACTTCGCCCCGCAGAAGTGCTTCGCCGCCGACGGCGGGCTGTGGGTCGCGCTGATGAGCCCGGCCGCGCTGCAGCGGGTCTCCGAGATCAAGGAGAGCGGGCGCTGGACCCCCGAATTCCTCTCGCTCCCGATCGCGATCGACAACAGCGTCAAGGACCAGACCTACAACACCCCCGCGGTCGGCACGCTGCTGCTCTTCGCCGACCAGATCGAATGGCTGAACAGCAACGGCGGCCTGGACTGGGCGGTGAAGCGCACCCTCGATTCCTCCTCGCGGCTCTACGCCTGGGCCGAGTCGAGTGAATTCGCGACCCCGTTCGTCACCGATCCCGCGCACCGCTCGCAGGTGGTCGGCACCATCGATTTCGCCGAATCGGTGGACGCCGCGCAGGTCGCGAAAATTCTGCGGGCCAATGGCATCGTGGACACCGAGCCGTACCGCAAGCTGGGCCGCAACCAGCTGCGCGTCGGCATGTTCCCCGCCATCGATCCGGAGGACGTCACCCAGCTCACGAAGAGCATCGACTGGGTCGTTCAGCAGCTCGGCTGAGTGCGGCGAACAGAGCAGATTATCGGGGGGCGGGAATCTTCGTCCAGGTTTCCGCCCCGCGTGTCTGGCCTCGAGAACCCCAGGAGTGCACTACTGTTTCGGAAAGTGGGCGCTGTCGCGAGTCGACGCGGTGAGGAGGTAACCGGTGCGTGAACTTCGAGTGATCGGGGTGACGCCCGACTCCACCCACATCGTCTGCGTCGACACCGAGTCCGGTCAGAAATTCCGGCTGCCCGCGGACGACAAACTGCGTGCGGCGGCGCGCGGCGACCTTGCACGATTCGGCCAGATCGAGATCGAAATGGAAGCTTCCATGCGTCCTCGCGATATCCAGGCCCGTATCCGCGCCGGTGCCTCCGTCGAACAGGTCACTCTGGAATCCGGCATGCCCGCGAGCAAGGTCGATCGCTTCGCCTACCCGGTGCTGCTGGAGCGCGCACGGGCCGCCGAGCTCGCGCAGAAGGCGCACCCGGTGCGCGCCGACGGCCCCGCCGTCGAGAACCTCATCGATATCGTCACCGCCGCCTTCACCGCCCGCGGGCACACCCTCGACCATGCCGTCTGGGATGCCTGGAAGGACGAGAAGGGCTTCTGGGTCGCCCAGTTGCAGTGGCAGAACGGCCGCTCCGAGATCGCGGCGCATTGGCGGTATCAGCCGGATGCGCACGGCGGCTCGGTCTCGCCGCTGGACGACCCGGCCTCGGATCTCATCGATCCGGACTTCGGCCGCGCGCTGCGCGGGCTCGCCTCCATCCTGCCCAGCGAGCCCGAGCCGGAGCCGGTCCCCGAGCCCGCGCCGCGGGAGCAGGCGGCCACCGCGCGGGACACCGAGTTCTTCGAGCAGCGCGCCGAGGCCGAGGAGCCGGTCGAGCAGCCGGAGCCGGAGCAGCAGCCCGCCGCCGAGGCGGCCGAGGCGGAGATCACCGCCGAGGCGCCCGCACCGGAGCCCGCCGAGGCCGAGGCGGCCCCGGCCGCCGAGGCGCCGCAGCAGCCGACCCGGCGCAGGCCCCCGGCTCGCCGCCAGGCGCAGGCCGCCACCGCGCCCGTCGCGGAGCCGGAGGTCACCGAGGAGCCGGCCGAACCGGTTGCGCCGGAGGAGAAGTCGGAGCCCGCCGCCAAGCAGGCGCCGAAGCCGCCCGCCAAGCCGGCCAGGACCAAGCGCGGCAAGGCGCCCATGCCGTCCTGGGAGGACGTGTTGCTCGGAGTGCGCAGCTCCGGCCACTGAGTCGCGCAGCGCGGGGGTTTCACCAGCGCAGGGCGGAACTCTTTCGGCGCGCATCGGAGTTGCTCGGGGGGTCGGACGTCCGTTTCGTGCCACCATCGACTGGTGTCCGAGCTGAAGAGGGTCGCCGAGCCGAGCCGAGCCGCCGCGCAGGAACCGCCGTCGTCCGGGAGGGCGTCGACGCTCTGGTACATCGACGCCGCCGACCCGCTCGCGGTGCTGCGCGCCGGGCACGAACCCGACCAGGCCGCCGCGCTCGCGCTGGCCCGGCTGCTGTACGCCGATTGCGACGTGGTGCCGCACCCGGTCGGCACCCTGGCCGGGTCGGCGGGGCCCGCGGCGAACGAGGTGTGCATCGCCTCGCTGCCCGGGGTCACCGTGCTCTGCACCGCGCAGGCCGCGCTGATCCGGCCGACCGCGCTACCCGAGCTGCTGGTCCGCCCGCTCGCCTCCGAGCACACCTACCTGGTGTCGTTCGACAGCGCGCACGGCTGGGGCGCCTTCGCACACTGGGAGCGCGGGGAGTTCCGCCGCTCGTTCAGCTCCAGCAGGCTGCACATCCTGGAGGACGAGGGGCTGCCGCTGGTCTGGGAGCGGCCGTACTGGGCCGGTGAGCACCCGGTGCGCTGGCGCGCGGGCGAGCTACCCGACCCGGGGTCGCTCCCCTTCGACCCGCCGGACTTCGCCGACGCCGCCAATAACGAGTGGCTCGGGTTCCACTACCGCTCCGCGCCCGCGGAAGGGGCCTTGACCTCGGCCGACGTCACCGTCTGCGGTTTCACGCTCTTCCCGCGCGGGGAGGCGCCCGCGCAGCCCGTCGCCTCCGCCCGCCCGCGCGGGCGCGGCCTCCTCGACCGGCTGCGCGGGCAGCACCCCCGCTGAATCGGCGCCGCGAGCCCGGGCGCCGCCGCGAGCTCGACCGGCCGAGCGCACCGCGGCGTCGGCCGCCGCGTGCGACACCGAGGTCGACCGCCGAGTGCGACGCCGGGGTCAACCGCCGAATGCGGCGATGACGAGGGCTATCCAGCCGAGGACGACGCCGACCGCGCCGCCGCCGAGCACCCAGCGGGTGACCGGGGCGTGGCGCCAGCGCCAGGCGGTGGGTGCGGCGCCGCCCGCGGCGATCAGGTTCACCGCGACGGCGAGCAGCGGGTGCACGGCGCCGAGCGCGGCGCCGAAGGCGAAGACGGCGACCGCGGTGAGCGCCCCGACCAGGGCGCCGACCGCGATGCCCGCGGCCAACGGGGCCGGGTCGCGATAGGGCGGCGGCTCGATCATCGGGTCCGCACCCGCTCGTAGAAGGCCATGGCGGCGGCCGTGGCGACGTTCAGCGAGTCGGTCCCGGCCGACATGGGGATGCGGGCCCTGACATCGCAGGCGTCCATGGCCTCCGGCGTGAGCCCCGGCCCCTCCGCGCCGAGCAGCAGCGCGACCCGCTCCCCCGACATGGCGGCGGCGAGGTTCGCGGCGGCGGGGTCGGGGGTGAGCGCGATGGTCCGGAAACCGCGGCGGCGCAGCTCGGCCAGCCCGTGCGGCCACTCGGGAACCGGCGCGAACGGTACCCGCAGCGCGTGCCCCATGGAGACCCGCACCGAGCGCCGGTAGAGCGGGTCGGCGCAGCGGTCGCCGAAGAGCACCGCGTCCGCCCCGAGCCCGGCCGCGTTGCGGAAGATCGAGCCCAGGTTCTCGTGGTCGTTCACGCCCTCCAGCACCGCGACGGTGTGCGCGCCGTCCAGCAGCTCCGCCATGCTGAACGCGGCGGGTCGGCGCGCCACCGCGAGCACCCCGCGGTTCAGGTGGAACCCGACCACCTCCGCCATCACCTCGGCCGAGGTGCGGTAGCAGGGCACGTCGACCCCGGCCAGGTCGCCTGCGAGCTCATCGAGGCGCCTGGCGACGCCGAGCAGCGCGCTCGGGGCGAACCGCGAGCCGAGCATGCGCCGCACCACGATGGTGCCCTCCGCGATCACCAGCCCCTTGCGGCCGGGCAGATCCGGGCGGCGGTCGGCGTCCTTGAGATCGCGGAAGTCGTCCAGCCTTGGGTCGGCGGGGTCCGCGAGGTCGATCACTTCGGCCACCGCACCATCCTGCCCGCTCGGCGGGGCGGGCGTAAATCCGATGCGACGCACCGGCGCGCCGTGCGAGGGTCGAGGGATGACTTCGCATCCCGCAGCGCGTGTCCGCCCGGCGGAGCAGGCCGATCTGGCCGCGATCCGGCTGCTGATCGAGACCGCCTTCGGCACCCGCTTCGAGGCAGCCGAGCCGAAGCACATCTGGAACCTCTTCCCGGTGGACCGGGCGCTGGTCGCCGAGGCCGAGGGCCGGGTGGTCGGCCACTCGCACTCCGGGCCCATGACGATCACCGTTCCCGGCGGCGAGCTGCCCGCCATCGGCGTCTCGGGGGTGGCGGTGGCCGCGCCGCAGCGCCGCCGCGGCGTGCTCCGCGCGCTGTGCCTGGAGCAGCACCGGCAGATCGCGGCCGATGGCGTTCCGCTGGCCGCGCTCACCGCCAGCGAGGGCGGCATCTACGGCCGCTTCGGCTACGGCCCGTCGGCGCGCGAGAACCAGATCAGGCTGGACCGCCGGTTCGCGCGCTTCCTGCCGACCGCGCCCGATCCCGGCGGTGTGCACCAGGTGCCGGTGCCCGACGCCGAACCCGAGATCCGCCGGATCTACGACACCTGGCGCCGGGTGACCCCCGGCGCCCAGGAGCGCCCGGACGCCGCCTGGGCGCTGCGCTTCGCCGACCCGGTGCGGATGCGCGGTGGCGGCGGCGACCTCTTCGCCTTCCTGCACCCGGACGGCTACGCGCTCTACCGGCACCACGGTGACCGTTCGATCGAGGTCAAGGAGCTGCGCACGCGCACGGCCGACGCGCACGCGGCGCTCTGGCGCGCACTCTGCGGCCGCGACCTCAGCCACGACCTGGTCGCCGGGCTCCCGGCCGACGACCCGCTCCCCTACCTGCTCACCGACCCCAGGCAGGTGCGCACGGTGAGCAGCTACGACACCCTCTGGCTGCGGATCATGGACGTGCCAGCCGCGCTCACCGGCCGCCGCTACGACGCCGACCTGGAAACCGTTGTCGCGGTCGACGATCCCTTCCTGGACGCGGGCGGCACCTTCGCGCTGCGAATCGCCGGCGGGGTGGCCGAGTGCGCGCCGACGACGGCCGAGCCGGAGCTGTCCATGGGGCTGGACGTCCTCGGCGCGATCTATCTGGGCGCCCATCCGGCCCGTGCCTTCGCGGCGGCGGGCAGGCTGCGGGGTGCGCCGGGGGCGCTGCGCGCGCTGGAACGGGCCTTCGCCTGGCCCCAGGACGCCGTGCTCGGCTGGGGATTCTGACCACCCATGTCCGATTCTGGCATTCTGGTGCTATGAAGCCGATTCAGCTGGTGCTCAATATCCTGTGGCTCGTGTTCAGCGGATTCTGGCTGGCACTCGGCTACCTGGCCGCGGCGCTGCTCTGCTTCCTGCTCTTCTTCCTGGTGGTGCCGATTCCGTTCGGCGTCGCCTCGCTGCGGATCGCGGTGTACGTGCTGTGGCCGTTCGGGCGGACCACGGTGGAGAAGCCGGGGGCGGGCGCCGGGTCGCTGATCGGCAACGTCATCTGGTTCATCGTGGCCGGCTGGTGGCTGGCGCTCGGGCACCTGCTGACCAGCATTCCGCTCTTCCTGTCGATCATCGGGATCCCGTTCGGCTGGGCCAATCTCAAGCTCATCCCGCTGTCGCTGTTCCCGCTGGGCCGGGACATCGTGGAGAGCGATCAGCCGTTCGGGGCGACCCGCTAGTCGCTCTCCGCGACGATCTTCTTCATGATGCCGACGGCGCGGTTCAGCACGTCGATCTCGTCGGTGTCGAGGCCGGAGAGCTGCTCGGTCATCCACGCCTCGCGGGCGCTCGCCTCGTCCGCGAGCAGTGCCTGCCCGGCGGGCGAGAGCGAGACGATGATCTGCCTGCCGTCGGTGGGGTGCGGCTTCCGCTCGACCAGCCCGAGCTCGGTGAGCGAGGCGATCACCCTGGTCATCGACGGCGGCTGCACCCGCTCCCTGGCGGCGAGCGCGCCCGGGGTCATGGCGCCGTCGCGCAGCAGGGTGGCGATCGCGGAGAGCTGGGTCAGCGAGATCTGCGAGTCGGCACGCCTGCCCCGCAGGTGCCGCGTCAGCCGGACCACCGCCAGCGAGAGCTCGCCGGCCAGGGCGCGGACGTCCGTTGGCGTTGTCACAGTGGTGAACGATACGTGACCGGCGGGGGCCGCTGCCGATTTCGCCGGACGGCTACTGTGGAGCCGTGACGCAGCAGGTACCCGCCATCCCGCAGCGGCTCACCGACCCGAGGCCGGTGCTCGCCGTCGGCAGTGCGCTGTGGCTGGTCGCGACGATCGTGGTGTGGTCGGGCGGTGCGCGGTGGGCCGAGGCGCGGCCGCTCTGCCTGATGGGGCTGCTGGTCGGCGCGCTCGCGCTCGGGATCTACCTGATCCAGCTGCGTGGGGCGCGGCGCGGGGACAAGGGCGCCCAGACCGGGCTGTAGGCCGAAACCTCTCAGCCGACCTCGAATTCGGCGCTGGTACCGGTGAACGGGCGGGTCGTCCCGTCCTCGGCGAGCGCATCCGCGAAGTGCACGAAGCGGAACCGGCCGCTGGTGCCCGCCGGGATATCCCAGAGGAACCGCGCCACCGACTCGCCGGACCCCCCGCGCCGCCAGAGGAACCGCACCTCCCACTCCCCCTCGTTGGCCGCCCGCCGCCAGGAGCCGTCGGCCCCGAGCCGCTGCACCTCGAGGAAGGTGCCGTTGCGCCGCGGATTGTGCTTCGGGTGCGCGGAGACGAACTCCACCTCGGCCCGCGTTCCGGCCGGACAGCTCGGCGCCGGCTGCACCAGCACGTCGCCGAAGCCCTGCCCGGGAGGCAGCGGGTCGGGCCCCGCGCCGACCTGGAGATTGGGCTGCAGGTTCGAGACGTCGCGCGGGGCCGGACCACGCCCCACCCGCTGCCTCGCCGCGAGCGCCCGCGCCACCCGGTCGAATTCCTGCTGGTAGGCGCAGAGCGTGTAGCGGCCGAAGAGCGTCGAGCCGCCCTCGTACTGCTGCGCGTCGTACTCCTCCGGCGTCGCCACGTACTGCGCGTAGGCATTCGCGTAGCCCTGCAGCAGCACCAGCGCCGGGTCGACGCCGAGCGCAGCGGCCACGGTGCGCCTGACCCGCAGCCCGGAGACGATGGTGAACTCCGCGCCCGCCGCCGCCAGGTACAGCTCGCCGAGCCGGACGACCTGCACCGGAAGCACATTCGGCACCCACGGCACCGGCGGCATCAGCCCGAGCGGGGCCGCGATCAGCTTGGGCGCCTGGGCGTCGGCCAGCCAGGCCGGGATCGGGGTGTCGGCGCCGCCGAGCGCGTCGGCGAGCGGATTGCGCACCCCCTCCGGCACCGGCCCGCCCGGCAGCCCCGGCCCGTCCTCCACGCTGCCCGCGAAGAGCGAGACCCCCACCGCGGCGGGCGCGGTGCGGTGCGGCAGGCCGTCCGGGGTGAAGCGGCCGTCGACGGCGGTGTCGGCGAGATCGATGTAGCAGAGCAGCGAGTCCACCGTGCCGCCGAACGGCTCCGCGGCGGCCAGCGCGCGCTCGGCGGCCGCGTACTGCCGCTCGCCGAGGATCCTGGTGTTGTCGAACTCGTCCTCGGTGGGGCCGGAGCCGGGGCGCAGGTTCAGGTTCGGCGACATGTCGCCAGCGTTGGTCTGCGCGAAGGCGGCCACGAAATCGGGGGCGCCGTCCAGGTAGCGCACGCCGTTGCGGTCGTGCTCGAAGGTGTAGGCGGCGTAGCCCTTGTTGTCCGAGCTGATCAGCCGGTTGCTGTTGGTCATCGAGGTGTTGTGCGTGGCGAACCAGGTGATCACCCCGATCCGCCTGCCGCCGCGGACCAGCGCGAGCGCGGTGACCGCCGGGTCGATGGCGTCCGGGAACTCGGCCCGGTCGGGTGCGGGGTTGCGCTCGAAGGCGACGCGGGAGCGGTTCACGCTGGCGTCGCGCAGCTCGGCGCGGCCGAATTCCAGTGTGCCCGGCGCGAGGTCGTCGTGCGCGGCGGCGATCGCCTCGACGATGCCGTTCACCTCGGCGTCGTAGACCTGCTGCTGGAAACCGAGGACGGAGAGGTTGTAGGCGTAGTCGTTGCTGGACCCGCCGCAGGTCGCGTGCGAGTGCGTCGAGGTGAGCACGACGTTCTGCTCGGTGTACAGATCGCCGAAGCGGCGGGCGAGTTCGGTCAGCACGCCGCGGTGCACGGACTGGAAGATCATGCCGTTCTCGGCAACCACGAAGACCACCCGGCGCCCGCCGTGCGCGAGCGCGAAGGCGCGGGCGCGCGGCCGCAGGTGGATGCCGGCGGTCTGCTGGTCCTGCTGGGAGTAGCCCATCATGCCGCACTCCGCGGCGGGGCCGGTGATATCGGAGATGCCCGCGCCCACCAGGTATCCGCCCGGCTCGGCGCGTGCCGGGGCGCGCCCGGCGAGCACCCCCGCCGCCAGCCCGGCGACGGGCAGCGCCGCCGCACCGTGCAGAACGGTCCTGCGTGCCATCGACATCCACGTCTCCCTTCGCTGTCCTGCGAGGGAACCATACAACTGGACAACCGTCCAGGGGGTACGGACAGCGCGGTGAAATTGACTGGGACCGCCGCGGCAGGTTTGCTTGCCGGTGTGTCCTCCCGATTGAGCGTCGAAGAACGACGGGCCCATCTCATCGAGGCCGCCATCGGTCTCGCCGAGAAGAAGGGCGTGGCGGGAGTGACGACGCGGGATGTCGCGCAGGCCGCCGGGGTCTCGCTCGGGGTGGTGCACTACTGCTTCGAGAACAAGGACGCGCTGATGACCGAGCTGGTCAAGGCGCTCTCCACCGAGCTGCGCGACTCCATCGACACCAATGCCGCCATCTGGGACGGCGCGGGCTCCGGTACCGGGGCGCTGCGCGAACTGGTCAGGGCCGGGCTCGAACTGCTGTGGCAGAACGTGGAGTCGACGCCGGAGCGGCAGATGCTCAGCTACGAGACCACCACCTACGCGCTGCGCGAGGGCGAGCAGACCCCGGCCAAGCTGATCATCGCCCGCGAGCAGTACACCTTCAACGACGCGACCGTCGGCGCGGTGCTGGAGAACGCCCGCGAGGCCACCGGCACCCGCTGGACCACCCCGGTCACCTCGCTCAGCCGCTTCACCCTGAACCTGATCGACGGCCTCGTGCTGCGCTGGCTGGTCGACGGCGACAGCGCCGCCGCGCGCACCCAGCTCGACCTGCTTGCCGAGCTGGTGGCGAGCAAGGCGGAGTAGCCGTCAGCGCGGGGCGCGCAGGTGGGTGGCGGCGCCGTCGTACCACCACGGCACCGAGGCCTCGGCCGTGAGCGCGCCGGTGAGCCGCACCCGCAGGTCGCCGTCGTGGAGCAGCAGCGGCCCACTCGACTTCGGCAGGGCGTAGAGCTCGCTCGCGATGGTGGCGAAGGGCTCGCTCTCCCACTCCGTTTCGCGGCCGGGGGTGAGCACCTCGGCGGTGACGGCGGCCGAGGCCAACGGCAGCTCGAGCAGCGTCGCCAGGGCTTCGGCCTGCGCCGGGTCGCCCGCCACGATGCGGTCGGCGGGGAGCGCGAAGCCGAACCAGGGCAGGTCGAGCACGAGCGCCGCGCTCGGCTCCAGCACCGCGCCGGAGAGCGCGCGTACCCGTTCGGGCAGCTCGACGTCTTCGATGTCGATGGTCTCCGCGGCCACGGCGGCCGCGAGCAGGCGGTGGGTCCGCGCGATCACGGCGGGCAGCGGGGTGCGCTCCGGGTCGGCCAGTGCGGCGAGCAGGGCGCTCGCCAGCTCCGGGTTCAGCGCGGCGGGGTCGGCGAGCAGGGGTCGCAGGGCGTTGAGACGACCCGTGAGCTCCGGCGGGTCGAAGACCGGGAGCAGCCCGGCGAAGGCGGGGTCGGCGGGGTGCCGGTGCAGGCCGAGCGGGGTGCCCTGCCAGCGCGCGTTGGTGCGCAGCCACCAGGCGGTGTAACCGTCGCGGTCGGCGAGCAGCGGGCGGGTGCGCTCGCCGTCGAGCAGCAGGGTGAGCGCGCGCGGCCAGGCGTCGTCGGCGACCAGGTCCAGGTCGCGGACCGCGGCGAGCAGCGGGGGGTCGTCGGCGAGCCCGTCCCACCAGGTGTCCTCGTCGTCCAGGTCGTGGTCGGGGCCGGTCGGGTCGGGCTCGGTGATGACGGAGAAGTCCCAGCTCACGCCGACCGCGCGCAGGGCGGTCGAGCCGTACCCCTCGACCACCGCGGCGGCCACCGTGCCGAACGGGGCGTCCTCGACCAGGACCTCGCGCAGGGGGGCGCCCGGTAGCAGCAGCTCGTCGGCGGGGCGCGGCTCGCCGGTCTCGTCCGGCACCTCGAGCAGGCCGATCCAGCGCGGGAGCGGGACCGTGGTCAGCTCGGCCAGCCGGAGCACCGCGTCGACCAGGTCCTCGTCGGCCGGGGCGTCGTCGAGCTCGGCGCGCAGGGCAGGGTCGGTGAGCAGGTCGAGCGCGTCGGCCTGGCGCGCGCCGAGCCGGGTGAGCAGCGGGTGCGCCGCCTCCGGGTGCACCAGCCGGGACCAGTGCACCGGGACCACCACGGTGAGTTCCTCGTCGAGCACGGTGGTGCGCGGCCCGGTGACCAGCCTGCCGTCGGCGAGCGGAACCGCGAGCGCGCCCAGCTCCTCCGCCGTGCGCGGGTCGGTGACGTAGGGCTCGAGCGCGGCGTAGAGCCGGTGCCACCAGCGCGCCGGGCGCTCCAGGCCGGAGCTGCGCTCGGCGATCAGCGCCGGGGTGAGCAGCGGGACGTCGAGCGTGGCGAGGGCGCGGACGGCGGCGGTGTCGGAGAGCTCCGGGATCACCAGGGGGCCGGCGAAACCGGCGAGGAGGTCGGCGAGTTCCCGGGTGAGGTCGGGGAGGACCCGGGTCCGCGAGGGGATCTGCGCGGAGGCGTGATCGGCGGCTGCATCAGCGGGTACCGGGGTGCCCGGCCACAGGGCCGCCGGCTCGGTGGCCCCGCCCGGCGGTGCGGTCACGACGGACGGTTCCGGCAGGTCCCACGGGTCGACGACCAGCGACTCCGTCGGCGCCGGAGCGTAGGCGGAGGTCGAACCCTCGCCAGGGCCTGCGAACTCGTCGGGAACGGCGACCACCGGCAACCACGGCCGGGTGCGGAGTTCACGCACGACGGCCTCGCGGAGCACGGCATCCACCTCGCCGAGCGGAAACCCGGGCTCGGGAACCAGCACCAGCCGGTCGCGCGGCGGCAGCGCGGCCGCGAAATCGGCGTACCCCGCGGCGTACTCGGCGAGCGCGACGCCTGGCAGCAGGCGGCGCCGGTCCGGCTGCATGGGGATATCGGCGATGAGCAGCGCGGGGAGCGAGAGCTCCTCGTCGGAGCGGGTGGGGGCGCGCAGCACGTCGGGCGCGGCGGGGTGCGGGCGGCCGTCCCGGAGCGGGACCAGCCAGCGGCCGCGCGCGGTGCGGTACTCCCACCAGCGCCCGGTCTCGGCGCCGCCGGTGATGGTGAGCTCGGTGAGGCCGGGCCCGGCCTGGCGCTCGGTGCGGGCGTACCCGACGCCCGCGATCTCCAGCACCGTGAGCGCGGGCAGTTCGAGCAGCAGCTCGGCCGCCTCGGCGGCGAACCCGGCGAGCAGCGCGGCGGAGTCGACATCCGCGCGCAGGGTGAGCACGACCTCGGTGTCGCCGGTAGCGGGCGCGGTATCGACCGGCCAGGCCAGGCGCAACACCGGCACGGGCACCCCGGCCAGCTCGGCGAGGTGCCCGGGGGCGGTGGCCGCGGTAGCCGCACGGGTCTCGGCCAGCGAGAAGCGCACGCCGCCGGTGCGCGAGCGCACCTCGATCTCGTCGGCGACCGCGCGCACCGCGGTGAAGCCGACGCCGAACCGCCCGACGCTCTCGTCCGCCTTGTCCGAGGCCCGCAGCGCCGTCAGCGCGCGGACCCCGGTGATGTCGAGCGGCGCACCGGTATTCGCCACGTGCAGGGAACGGCCGTCCAGCCACACCGTGAGCACGCCGTCGGCGCCTGCCTTGGCGGCGGCATCCGCCGCGTTCTGCGCCAGCTCGGTGAGCAGCCGGTCGCGGTAGCCTGCGACCACCAGGTCGGCCTCCGAGGCGGCGTCCTCGCGCAGCCGGGTCGGCGAATCCCGCCAGGCCGCGAGGACCGCCGCGCGCAGTGCCGCCGTGCCGAACGGGTCGTCCCCGGTCAGCTCCACGATCCCGGCTCGGCCGCCCGTTCCGCCTCGTCCGGCGTCAGCGCGGGCGCCACCGCCGACCCGTCGGCCGCGATCGACTCGCCATCGGCCACCGGAGCGGCGGCCTGCGGCGCGATGGAGACGATCTCGACCGCGGCGTCGTCGTACGCCTCGTACCGCGCCGACCCGCCGCCGGAGGGGAACTCGGTGTCCGAGTGCGCCCCGCACCCGTACCCGGTGTGCACGACCCGCCCGTCCGCCCCCATGGCGTTCCCGCAGACCCCGAACGCGGCCCGCATGGCCCCGGCCAGCGGCAGGAAGAACCCACAGAGCCCGCAGGTCGACGGCGCCGCCTTGGCCATGTCGGCGCCCGGCCCGAACTCGCCGAACCAGCGCTCGGCCGCCTCCTCGCGCCCCTCCAGGCTCAGCACCCGCGGGCGCCCGAGCCCGATGTCCCGCGCCACCTCGTCGACGGCCGGGTCGCCGTTCAGCACGTACCCCGGCACCAGCCGCGGGTCGTTCTCGGTGGACGGCAGCAGGTCACCCGGCCCGAGATCACCGGGGCGGACCCGCTGGTCCCACGGCACGAAGTCCGGCGCGACCAGCGCGTCCGGCCCCGGCAGCAGGGCGGACTCGCTCACCGTCACCCGGTCGTCGCCGGGCGCCGCGGCCACGACGACGGCCCACTGCCAGCCCCGGTACCCGGGGAGGGTGGCCTCGAAGCGGTGCGTCGCCGCGGCCTCGTCCTCGGAACTGACGCCGAGGTGCTGCCCGACGCCGGTCGATTCCAGCTCCACGAGCGCACGTCGAGCCAGCTCGACGGCGTCGGCCAGGAGGGGCCGTACGCCGGCCTCCGTAACAGAAACTGCGCTCACGGCCTACATTTTGCCGCATGAACCCCAACCGGCGTACGTCGGCTGCCCTGCTCGCGCTCGCTCTGCTCGCCATGGCGGCGTGTGGGGGCGCGGGCGAGGAAACGCCACGCTGGCGGATCGAAGTCGTCGGCACCCGTCCGCACGACCCCGGCGCCTTCACCCAGGGCCTCGATGTGGCCGGGCCGGTGCTCTACGAGGGCACCGGCAAACCGGGGCAGTCCTGGGTCCGCGCCACCGAGCTGGAGACCGGCGCCGAGCTCGCGCGCGCCGACCTCCCCGCGCCGCTCTTCGGCGAGGGGGTGGCCGCCGTGCACGACTCCGTGTGGCAACTCACCTGGCAGGACGGCGTCGCCGTCGAGCGCGACCCCGGCACCCTGGCCGAACGCCGCCGGGTGCGCTACGAGGGCGAGGGCTGGGGGCTCTGCGCCAGGGAGGGCACGCTGGTCATGAGCAACGGCTCGGACACCCTGACCCTGCGCGACCCGGCCACCTTCGACATCGTCGGCAGCACCAGGCTGACCGGCCACAACGAGGCGCGGCTGAACGAACTCGACTGCGCGCCGGACGGTTCGGTGTACGCCAACAACTGGCCGACGAACGAGATCCTGCGCATCGACCCCGGCTCCGGCGCGGTGCTCGCCGCCATCGACGGCTCCGGGCTGCTCTCCGCCACCCAGCGCGCGGGCGCCGATGTGCTGAACGGCATCGCGCACCTGCCAGGCACCGATCGCTTCCTGATCACCGGCAAATACTGGCCGTCGGTCTTCGAGGTCCGGTTCGTCCAGGAGGGGTGAGCACGCCGCCGGTGAACAGCACCGGCGCGGATGCGCCAGAATTGAGGACGTGACCACTCCCCGCGAACCCACCGGTGCCAACCGCGGTCGCTGGGACGGCGACGACGAGACGGACCGGGGCCACCCCGGCTTCGACCGGTATCCCCCGCCGAACAACGCCCGCGGGCCGCTGCCCCGGCCCGACGCCGAGCAGGCGCCGAACCGCCCGCTGCCACCGCGGCGCGGTGTCGACGCGGCGCCGCGCACCCGCCCGTTCATCCGCAAGCGCGCCCCGCGCACCGGCCCGCGGGTGGACCGCCCCGGCACGACCCGCCCGAACACCGTCCCGTTCGAGACCGACGCCGCGCCGCCGGAGCAGCAACCGCCCGGCGACGAGCCGCGGCGGACCCCGCGCAAACTCACGGTGACCCGGGTCGCCGCCATGCGCGGCCGTCAGCTCACCGAGCGCGGCATCGCGACCTTCCAGCGCGCGGCGAAGGCGGACGGCGCCGACGAGTCCGGGCTGACCGCGCTCACCTACGCCACCATGGCGAACTTCGCGCTGGACGCGGCGATCGCGGTCGCGCTGGCCAACACCCTGTTCTTCGCCAGCGCCACCGCGGAGAGCAAGACCAACGTGGCGCTCTACCTGCTCATCACGATCGCGCCGTTCGCGGTGATCGCCCCGCTCATCGGCCCGCTGCTCGACCGGCTGCAGCGCGGGCGCAGGCTCGCGCTCGCCTCCTCGTTCGCCTTCCGCGCGGTGATCGCGGTGCTGCTCATCCTGGAGTTCGACACCTGGGGGCTCTACCCGCTCGCGCTCTGCATGCTGATCGGCAGCAAGTCCTTCGCGGTGCTGAAGAGCGCGGTGACGCCGCGGGTGCTGCCACCGGAGATCGACCTGGTCCGGACCAACTCCCGGCTCACGGTCTTCGGGCTGGTCGGCGGGACGCTCGGCGCGGGCGCGGTGGCGGGCGGCACCGCGGCGATCTTCGGCTCGAACGGCGCGCTGGTGCTCGCCACGCTGATCGCGGCCGCCGGCGTCTACCTGAGCCTGCGGATCCCGTCCTGGGTGGAGGTCACCGAGGGCGAGGTGCCAGCGACGCTCGGCTACCACGGCGCCGACGCCACCACCGAGGTGCTCGCGCCGGACGCCGCCTCCACCGTCCCCGCGCGCAAGCGCAGGCAGCCGCTGGGCCGCTCGGTGGTCACCGGGCTCTGGGGCAACAGCGCCATCCGGGTGCTTACCGGCTTCCTGACCTTCTACGTGGCGTTCGTGGCGAAGGGCAGCGGGGAGAGCCCGGTGCGGCAGGCGGCCATGCTCGGCGCGGTCGGCGCGGCCGCCGCGATCGGTAACTTCACCGGCAATGCCAGCGGCGCCAGGATCCAGCTCGGCAAGCCCGCGCTGATCGTCGTGTACTGCGCCACCGCGTGCACGGTGGTCGCGGTGCTCGCCATCCTGCTGAACAACCTGCTCGGCGCGGCGATCGCCGCGCTGATCGCATCGGCCGCCAGCGCGCTGGCCAAGGTCTCGCTGGACGCCGCCATCCAGGACGACCTGCCGCCGGAGTCCATCGCCTCCGGTTTCGGCAGGTCGGAGACGGTGCTGCAGCTGAGCTGGGTGATCGGCGGGGCGGGCGGTGTGCTGCTGCCGACCGAGTGGTGGAAGGGTTTCGCCGTGGTGTCCGGCGTTGTCCTGCTCGGGCTGATCCAGACCGTGCTCAGCCACCGCGGCCACTCGCTGCTGCCCGGCCTGGGCGGCAACCGGCCGCAGCACGCGGAGCAGGAAGTGCCGCACGCCACCAGGGTCGACCCCGGCCCGCCACCCACTCGCTGAGGAGAGCCCCGCTGGTGTCGACCAGAACCCGTACCGTCGTCGCGATCTCCGCCGTCGCCCTGCTGGTGGCGGTCACCGCCTACGCGGGCGTGCTCGCCGTGCTGATCCGGGACGCCCCGCGCAAGGACCCGGCGGTCACCGCGTACGCGCACGGCCGCACCGTGACCGTCGCACCGTTCCTCTACTGCTCGGTCTCGATGGCGGACTGCCGCTACGGCGAGACCGTCGACCTCGCCGTCCCGGCCGGCTACCCGCTGCAGCTCTCGCTGCCGCCGCAGATCGCCGAGGCTCCGTGGCTGGCCCAGCTGATCTACGAGCGGCCGGACGGCGAGCAGGTGGATCGGCTGGTCGCCCACGACGACTTCGGCGACGAGGCGCTCGCGGTCACGCTGGATTCCCGGCCGGAGCCGAACCTGCGGCTGGTCGGGGTCGAGATCCAGCTGCCGATCCTGGCCAGGGACGAGACCGGTAGGGAGTTCTACGTGCCGCACGCCGCCTGGTCGATCAATACGGCGCCGGACGAGGGCGGGCGGCCCGCGGAGTGAGGCTGGCTCAGTGGTCGAGCTCGCGGGCCACCGCGCGCACGACCTCGGAGATCCGCTGCGCGGTCTTGCGATCCGGGTAGCGGCCCTTGCGCAGGTCCGGCTGCACGGTCGCCTCCAGCAGCGTGATCATGTCCTCGACCATGCCGTGCAGCTCGTCCGGGGTGTGCCTGCGGGCGATCGGCTCGCGCCGCTCGCTGCGGCCCGCGCGCTCCTGGCCCTGCCGCACCGACGGCGGCGCCTCAAGCAGCTTCAGGCTCAGCGCCTGCGGGCCGCGCCGACCGGCGGCCATACCGAACTCGACCCGCTGGCCGGGCTTGAGCCCATCGATACCGTCGGGCAGCGCGGACGAGCGGACGTACACGTCCTCACCCTCGTCCTGCGAGAGGAAGCCGAAGCCCTTTTCGACGTCGTACCACTTCACCTTGCCGGTCGGCACTGTGCTCACCCGTTCATGTTCGGAATTGCCGGGGACGCCCCGGTGCGAAAAATACGCGCCCCACACCCGTGGGACGCGACCGTTCCGCCGAGTCTACCCCGGTGCGGGTGCCCCGAGCACCCGAGTTCTACGGTCGACGGCGTGACCTCCCCCTCCAGCCCGCGCAGGCCGGGCGATCGGCTGCTGCACGTCGCGCTCGCGCTCTTCGGCGTCGGGCTGCTGGCGATCATCGCGATCTTCCTCACCCCGATCGTCAGCGACGCGGAGCCGGGGCTCCCGCTCTACCTGCTCGCGATGCTGGCCCCGCTCGGCTTCCTGCTCGCGCTGATCTACGCGCTCCGCTCCGGGCGCCGGGCGCGATAACCGGGGCGGTCCGTTTTTCGTTACCCGCCAAGGGTTGTGATCCTCGTCACATAACGGCGGGATAACGAAGCGGTGACGATCGGGAGCGGCTCCCTATTACCGCCGATCACCTGGGCGGACGCGCGGGCACGGCCGCGATGCGGGTTCGAGACCCCCGACGCGCGGCGGTTACCAAATAGTGATTTTTCCCCGGATCCGTCGTACCGTTTGTCACACAGCCGGAAGACATTCCGGCAGTGCCGGACCCGCCGCACCGAGCTTCGCCCCGCGGGAACGGAACAAGCCGACCCAAGGTGCGGACGAGAGGAAGACACCGGACATGAGTGGACGCCATCGCAAGCCGACCTCCACGGGGCGCACCGTTGCCAAGGTTGCCCTGACCGGCGCCGTTATCGGCAGCGCGGGTGTGGCCCTCGCGGGTAACGCCGCCGCCGCGCCGGATTCCGACTGGGATCGCCTGGCGACGTGTGAGGCCGGCGGCAACTGGGGCATCAACACCGGCAACGGTTTCCAGGGTGGGCTGCAGTTCTCGCCGAGCACCTGGAAGGCGCACGGTGGCGGCGAGTACGCCGCGTCCGCGCACAATGCCTCGCGCGAAGAGCAGATCGTGGTGGCCGAGCGGGTGCTCGCCTCCCAGGGCTGGGGCGCCTGGCCGTCCTGCTCGTCCAAGCTCGGGCTGAGCAGTGCGCCGACCCAGCGTTCGGCCCCGGCGGAGACCCAGGGCTGGGCCCAGCAGGTCGCGCCGCAGCAGCAGGCGCAGGCCGACCCGAGCCAGGAGATCTTCACCGCCGTCGACCGGGCGGTCGCCGTTGTGCAGGCGCAGGGCGTGCAGATTCCGCAGCAGGCGCTCGATCTCTTCAACGCCGCGAAGGCGCAGAACACTCAGCTCGATCCGGCGCTCATCGGCTTCTACGAGGCGAACAAGGGCATGCTGCCCTCCTGAGCCGCGACAAACGTCGACGGGCCCCGCATCCTCGAGGATGCGGGGCCCGTGCTCGTTCGGGCGCCGGTTGCCCGGCGGCCGGACTCGATCAGCGATTGACCACCGTGTGCGGGTGCACGTAGGGCAGGTCCTCGACGGGGAGCGGGAACTCGGTGTCCTCACCGAACGGCGAAAGGTTGCCGGATCGGGCCGCGGCGAGTTCGGTCACGGCGTGCTCGCCGTCGGCGACCTGGGGCCAGCCGTTGTCGACATACGGTTTCTTCGATTTGTTCACCACGCGTCCCATTCTGGCAGATTCCCGGCGACATCGGAGTGGGGACACCGCATCGCCGCACCCGTAGGCTGAATCGGATGTCCACGATCGACTCGCTCACCGGCTGGCTCTCGGCCAGGGACGACGCCACGCTGGTCAGGCTGCTGGAGCTGCGCCCGGATCTGGCCGTGCCGCTGCCCTCGTCCATGACGGTGCTCGCCGCACGGGTGGAGCAGCGCGCCTCGGTGCTGCGCGCCACCGAGGAGCTGAACACGCTCGAGTTCGCGATCGTCGAGGTGCTGGCCAGGTACGGCACCGAGCGCGCCCCCGGCGACCGCACCCCGCTCACCCGCACCGCCCTGCACGAGCGGCTGCGCGACCGCGTCGGCGCCGCCGCGATCGACGCCGCGCTGGCCCGGCTCACCGCCCGCGCCCTGGTCCGGGACGAGGGCGACGACCTGCACCTGGTCCCGGCCGCCGCCGACGGGCTGCCCTGGCCGATCGGCAGCGCCACCGAGATCCCGGACGAGCTCACCGAACCCGAGGTCACCGCGGCGCTGGCCCGGCTCGGCGAGCCGGAGCGCGGCCTGCTGGAGAAGCTCGCGAGCACCGGCCCGCGCGGGCGGACCAGGGACGCCGCCCCCGGCGCCGACCCGGACCGGCCCGTGCCCCGGCTGCTCGCCGCCGGGCTGCTGCACCGGGTGGACGACGAGACCGTCGAGATCCCGCTCACCGTCGGCCAGCTGCTCCGCAACGAGGCCGTCACCCGGCCGCACGTGCTGGTCCCGCCGGTGCCCGCGCGCACCGAGTACACCCCGGCCGAGGCCAATGCCGCCGCCGCGGGCGAGGCGGGCGAGTTCCTGCGGCACGCGGCAGCGGTGCTCGCCGCGCTCGGCGCGATGCCTGCCCCCGCGCTGCGGGCGGGCGGGCTCGGGGTGCGCGAGCTGCGCCGGGTCTGCAAGCAGGCCGGGGTGGACGAGCCGAGGGCCGGGCTGCTGGTCGAGGTGCTCGCCGCGGCCAAGCTGCTGGAGAAGGGGCTGCCCGACCCGGCACCCGAACTCGACGCCACCGACGACTTCTGGGCCCCGACCCCGCAGGCCGACGGCTGGGGCGAGGCGTCGCCCGCCCGGCGCTGGGCCGGGCTGGCCAGGGCCTGGCTGGAGCTGGACCGGATGCCGTGGCTGATCGGCAGCAGGGACGCCGCCGACAAGCCGCTGCCCGCGCTGGCCCTCGAGCTGCGCAGCCCGCACGCGGTGCGCGACCGGCGCGCCATCCTCGGGCTGCTCGCCGAATTCCCGCCCGGCACCGCGATTCCGGCCGCCGACATCTCCCGGATCCTGGCCTGGCGGGAGCCGCGGCGGCGCAGGCAGTACCGCCCGGAGGCGGTCGCCCGCACGCTGGCGGAGGCCGCCGCGCTCGGCGTGGTCGGCCGCGCCGCGCTGACCTCGGCGGGCCGGGCGCTGCTGCACGGCAGCGCCGACGGCGACGCCGAGGCCGAGATGGCGGCCGCGCTGCCCGCACCGGTCGACCACGTGCTGGTGCAGGCCGACCTGACGGTGGTCGCGCCGGGGCCGCTGCTGCCCGAGCTGGAGCAGCGCATCGCGCTCACCGCGGACGTGGAGTCGGCGGGCGCCGCCACCGTCTACCGGGTCGGCGAGACGTCGGTGCGGCGCGCGCTGGACGCCGGGCTGACCGCGGCCGAGCTGCACGCGCTCTTCGGCACGCACTCACGCACGCCGGTGCCGCAGGCGCTCACCTACCTCATCGACGATGTCGCGCGCAGACACGGCAGGCTTCGTGCGGGCATGGCGCAGTCCTTCCTGCGCAGCGACGACCCGGCGCTGCTCGCGCAGGTGCTCGCCGCACCGGTGGCAGCCGATCTCGCGCTGCGCGGTATCGCCCCGACGGTGGCGATCGCACAGGCCCCGCTCGGCGAGGTGCTGGAGCGGCTGCGCGCGGCGGGTTTCGCCCCCGCGGGCGAGGATTCCGCGGGCGCGGTGCTCGACCTGCGCCCGCGCGGGGCGCGCATCCCGGCGCGGAGCAACGGCAGGCAGGCCTACCGCCCGACCCCGCCCAACACCGACCAGCTGGAACAGCTGGTGGCCGAGCTCAGGGCCGGGGAACGCGCGGCGGGCGCGAGGTCGGGGCGCTCGGTGCGCACCGACGGCACCAGAACGAGCACCGCCGCCACCCTCGCGCTGCTGCAGCTGGCCGCGCGAGTGCGGCGTTCGGTGAATATCGGCTATGTCGACGCCGCGGGTGTCGCCACCCAGCGGGTGGTCGAACCCCTGAAGGTCGGCAACGGTCAGCTCGACGCGCTGGACCCGGTGACCGGCGCGGTCCGGCAGTTCACGCTGCACCGGATCGCGTCGGTCGCACTCCTGGAGTGACTAGGCCGCCGCAGGCGAGCCGAGGCAGAAGGTCACCTTCGGGTCGTTCACCGTGATGAACTTGTCGGCGTCCTCGCCGCACAGCAGCTCGTCGACCTGGCCGTCGATCCGCTTGACCACCTTGAAGGTGGCCTCGGTGGAGGCGCAGTCCGCGTACTTGTACCCGGTGAGCATGCTGTCCACGTAGCAGCTGCCCTCCTTGAAGTTCGGCGCGAGGCACAGGAAGGCCGTCGTGCTGTCGCCGAGGGTCTCCTCGTAGGAGGTGTAGTCGGCCGCGCACTCGGTCTTGGTGTCGTAGGTCTGGACGACCTTGTAGACGGCCTTGTCCGAGGAGCAGTCGATCGGCTCCGTCTTGGAGTCGACGGCCGAGCCCTCGATCACGTTGATGCAGTCGCCGACAGCCGCCTTGGCGGTGTCGGACTTGCCCGCGTCCTCGATGAACGAACAACCGACAACGGCAACCGCGGCAACGGCCGCCGACACGAGTGCGAGCACGACACGTGCCGACCGCCTCGTCGCAGGGAACTTCACGGAATAGACCTCTCTCACCGAATGTTCGCGCTGTTCGCGAACTCGGTGAGACTATCGTCAGGCCCGGAGCCGCGCATTAACGACATCTCCGGCCGGGAATCGAACGTGGAGGCGGGGTCAGCCCAGGGCCCAGAGCGCGAGCATGCTGCTGCGGAGAATGTTCGGGAGAAGCTGTCCGAGCAGGTACAGGGACGAGTAAGAGGTTTCCACAGGGCATACCTTCCGCAGAGCTCAGGTCGAGCAGTCGAGCAATTCGTGATTCGTGTCGAGCCGGGGAATCCGGTCGTTACGCTCGAGAAGTATGAGCCTCAGCGACGTCGCCGTCGAGCTGTACGATCTCGCCCCCGGCGAATTCGTGGCAGCCAGGGCCGAGCGGGTGGCCGCCGCCAAGGCGGCCGGCGACAGGGAGCTGGCGGCCGCGATCGGGGCGCTGCGCAGGCCGACGGTGGCCGCGTGGGCGGTGAACCTGCTGGCACGGTCGGCATCGGATGAGGTCAGCGCGCTGCTCGCGCTCGGCGATGCCCTGCGCACGGCCCAGCGCGAGCTCGCCGGGGCGCGGCTGCGCACACTCACCGCGCAGCGCGGGCAGGTGGTGAATGCCCTGGCCAGGCGGGCCGCCGAGCTCGCCGCCGAGCGGGGCAGACCGGTCGGCGATGCGGTGCTCCGGGAGGTCGGCAACTCTTTGACCGCGGCACTGGCCGATCCGGAGGTGGCCGAAAAGGTCCGCCTCGGCACCCTCGCCAGTGCGACGAGCTACGACGGCTTCGGCCCCGCCGCGCCGGAGCTCGCCGCCGTTCCCGCCCCGCACAGGACCGTCCCGAAAAAAGCTGCCCCGCAGCGCGATTCCGCGAAGGCGCGGAAACAGGACGCGGCGGCCGAACGCAAGCGAGCGACAGAGCGGCGAATCACCGAAGCCGAGGCGGAGCTCGGCACCGCGGATTCCGAGCGGAGTTCGGCCGAAAAGGCCGCAGCCGCGGCGGCGGAGACCGTGCGCGACACCGCCGCCCGCATCGAGGATTTGCGCGCGGAGTTGACCGCCGCCGAGGAGCGGCACCGCTTCGCCCGCACCGCCGAGAAGGCGGCGCGGGAGGCGCTGCGCGCCGCCGAGACCGAGGCCGAGCGGGCCCGCCGCAGGCTGGCGAAGGCGCGGGACGGCTCCGCTCAGTAGACGTTCAGGTGGACGTGCAGATCCCCGCGCCGCGCGGTGCCGAGCACCGGCATGCCGAGACCTGTGAGTGTGATGACCGTGCCCGGTGCGGTATTCGGCGCCACGACCGCGGGCACCTCGCCGTCGAGCAGGGTCGACACCGTGATCGGGCCGCCGTGCACGGCGTTCGCCCGAGAGATCCCGAAGCCGGTGCGCAGATCGGTGCCGTCCCTGGTGAAACCGGGATGCGGCCGCTCGGCCACCTCCAGGTAGAGGTCACCGAAATCGCCGCCCGCAGGCCCCTTCTCGCCCTGCCCGGCCAGCCGGATTCGCTGCCCGGCCGCGACGCCGGGTGGAATCCGGGCTTGGATCGTGCGCCGGGCGCGCACCCGCCCGTCCCCGGCGCACGGCGCACACGGCCCGCCGGTGCCGCCGCAGCTCGTGCAGGCCACCGCGGTGTCGACGGTGACGGGGACGACCGCGCCGACGCCGCACTCGGCGAGGGTCAGGTCGATGCGCAGCACCGCGTCCTGACCCCGCCGCGGCCCGCTCGGAACGGGCGCGGGCGGAGCGACGGTCGAACCCGCCATCTTCCGCAGCCGGTAACCACCGACCCCGGCCGTCCCGAGCCCGCATACCAGCACGAACGCACCCGCGACGTTGTAGAGGCTCTCCCGGTTCGCGATCTGCTCGAGTTCGACCTCCCGATAGGGCTTACCGACCTTCAGCTTGGCGGCGGCGGCGTCGGCGGCGCACGTGGTCCCCGGCGCCATCACCCGCTCGCCGCACAGCACCTCGTCCACCGAGGTCACCTCGTGCGCGATCGCCGCGATCCCGGCGCCGGCCAGCAGCAGCCCGGCGCCGACGAGCAGCCCCGCCGCCAGCTTCTGCGTTCCGGTCGGCGGGCCGCCGGGCACCGCGTCGGGGGCCGGGTACAGCTCGTGACCCTCCCGGTCCAGCAGCCGCACCCCGTCGGCCCGTTCGAATCGCGAGACCACGGCGACGAACCCGACGAACAGCGGCAGGTAGGCGAACCACAGGGCTTCGCTCGGCCGTTCGTCCCGCGGGCGGGTGAAGGTGCCGACGACCATGTAGGTGAGGAAGGCGGCCAGTGCCACGCTGAAGATCCACATCAGCGCCTGCCAGACGGCGACCCGGCGCCGAGCCGCGGCGGCGCCCGCGATCTCCACCCGGACCGCCTGTCCGCACCGGACGCAGGTCACCGCGGTCTGTGCCGGGCCCGCCGGTGGGCGCGGCGCGGCGATCGGAGTCAGCGCGGGGGTGCTGCCCGCCTGCGTCGGATCCCCGTGCGCGAGGAGCACCGAGGGGCGCTCCCCCACCTGATACCAGAGCATCTTCCGCAGACCACCAGCGAACGACACGGCCACTTCCCATCAGCGGAGAGAACTCGATTGCGGTGATCATGCCAGCGCGGACGGGCGCGGGCGCGAATAGCGTGCGAATAGCCCCGCGCTAGCCGCGCAGGTTGCCGGGGAAGAGGTACTCGTCCGGCGGCGGGGTCTCGCCGCCGAGCCAGGCGTCGAAGAAGCCGTCCAGCGGGAGCTGCGCGCGGCGCTGCACGAAGGTCCGCCAGTCCGCCATCGAGGCATTCCCGCCCGCGTAGGCGGACGGGAAGTCGCGCAGCGCGGCGAAGAAGACCTCGTCCCCGACGGTGCGGCGCAGGGCGTGCAGGAACAGCGGGCCGCGGTAGTAGACGGAGGTGAATTCGTCTCCGGCGCCCGGGTTTCCGAGCGGGATCTGCCAGAACCGCGGCTCGTCCCTGAACCGCTGCACGGTGTCGCGGTACTCGGCGTCCACGTCGGTGCCGTCGATCCGCTCCGGCCACAGGTAGTCGGCGGTGTAGGAGGCGAAGCACTCGTTCAGGCAGATGTCGGCCCAGGAGCTGATGGAGACCGAGTCGCCCCACCACTGGTGCGCGATCTCGTGCACGACGGTGTTCAGGTCGACCCACTCGGCGTAGGTCGGCCTGGTCTGGGTCTCCAGCGAGAAGGGCAGCTCGGTGTCCAGGTAGATGCCGCCGACCGCCTCGAACGGGTACGGGCCGAAGAGCTCGGCGGAGAAGTCGAGGATCTCCGGCAGCCGCTGCTCCAGCTCCCGGTGGCGGAGCGCGCCGGGGGCGAAGCCGCTCAGGATCGGGGTGCCGTCCGACGCGGTCTGCTCCAGGAATTCGAAGCGGTCGATGGCGACGGTGGTCAGGTAGCCGATGGTGGGGTGCCGGTTCTCCCAGTCCACGTGGCGCTGCCCGGCGATCACCTCGTCCCTGGTGCGCACGCCGTTGCCCATGACCTGCCACTCGGCGGGGACGGTGGCGCGCAGGGTGAAGGTGGCCTTGTCCAGCGGGGTGTCGTTGAGCGGGTACCAGGTGCGCGCCGAGTGCGGCTCGCCCGCGGCGAAGGCGCCGCCGCCGGGCGCGTAGGTCCAGCCCGCGCCCTCGGTGTCCGGCATCGGGCCGCCGTAGTCCACGATCACCCGGAACGGGAGCCCGGGCAGCAGCGGGAGCAGCGGGGTGACCACCAGTTCCTGCTCGTCCTGGCTCCGGAAGGCGGCGGGCAGGCCGTTCACCGTCACCATGCGCACCGGGGGGCCGGTGTAGTCCAGGTGGAAGGCGCGCAGCGGCTGGGTGGCGGTGGCGTCGATGGTGGTGGTGCCGTCCAGGACCCGGCTCGGCGGGTCGTAGCCGAGCTCGACCTCGTAGTGCACCGCGTCGTAGCCGCCGTTGCCGTCCAGCGGGTAATACGGGTCGCCGAGGCCGGGGGCACCGGCGAACGGGTCCGGCTGCGCGGCCGCCGGACCCGCCGTGACCAGCACACACAGCGTCGCCGCCAGCAGTGCCGCGCCCGTCGACCGCATACCCCTCCTCCGCCCGCCGTGATGTTGCCGAGCGTACGCGGTTCAGCGTGCGGCGAGCCCCTGCTCCACCGCGACCGACGCGCCGAGTCCGACGATGAGCACCCCGCCCGCCCCGCCGACCGCCTCCAGCCGCTTCGGCGAGCGCGCGAACCAGCCCCGCGCCGAGACCGCGAGCAGCGCCCAGACGCTGTCGCTGACCAGCGCGATGACCAGGAAGATCGAGCCGAGCACCAGCAGCTGCAGCACGAGCCCGCCCGCCGCCGGGTCGGTGAAGTGCGGCAGCACCGCCGCGAAGAACACGATCGCCTTGGGGTTGGTCACCCCGACCAGCATGCTCTGCCGGAATACCCGCGTCCCGGAGGCGGCGGGCACCTGCGTCCCGAGCACCTCGCGCAGCGCCCTGCGCTCCCGGATGGCCTGGATCCCCAGGTGGATCAGGTACAGCGCGCCCCCCAGCTTCACCACCGCCATGGCCGTCGCCGATGCGGCGAGCACCGCGCCGAGCCCGACCGCGACGAAGACCAGCGCCACCTGCACGCCGAGCGCGTGCCCGAGCACCGAGATCAGCGCGGCGCGGCGGCCGAGCGTCAGCGCCCGGCCGATGGTGAACAGCACCCCCGGGCCGGGCACGACGACGATCAGCGTGGCGGCGGCGAGGAAGGCGAGCAGGTTGGCGGCCGGGATCATGGCGGCAGTCTAGGTTCGGGCCGCGCGGGCGGCGAGCGATTTCCGGCTCAGGCGCCGAGCTCGTCCGGCAGCTGCTGCGGGTCGAGCAGCAGCCGCTTGAAGGTGCTGCTGCGCACCTTGGCGGCCAGCTCCAGGTTGTCGGTGAGCAACCGCCACTCGGCTTCGCCGATGGCGTCGCGGGCGCGCTCGAGCACGGCGGTGTCGCCGGTGCCCCAGGCGATCGGCATGACGCTCACGATCGACCAGCGCTGCCCCACCTGCTTCGGCGCGCCGTCGGTGCGCACCGCGATGGCGGGCACCCGCTCGCCCTCGGCGGCGCGGTGCCCCGGTAGCACCCGCACCTTGCGGGTGACCAGGGCGTACCGCGGGCCGGGTGCCTCCGGCCCGGCGACGTTCACCAGCGCGAGCAGCACCAGCCCCGAGTCGAGCGTCGCGGAGACGACGGCGGGCACCAGCTCGCCCTCGTACAGCCGGTCGACGGTGCCGAGCCGCGCGCTCCACAGCACCACCCACACGGCGACCACGAAGCCGAGCGCGAAGGCCACCGCGAGCAGGTAGGACCAGGGGTGGTTCAGCCATACCAGCCAGGCCGTCGCCGCACCGGCGAGCACGGCGCCGATCGCGGCGAGCACCCGCCGCCTGCGTAGCTCGGCCGCGACCTCGTTCACCGCGTGCGCGTGCCGGTGGTCCACCGCGAATTCGAAGCGTCGCACGTCGTCATTCCTAGCACAGCTATCGGAGGACGCGCCTCCACTTATTGGCTCTGGTCGCCGATCGCCGGGCCGAGCAGGTCGTCCGCGTCGGTAATGCGGTAGGCATACCCCTGTTCGGCCAGGAAACGCTGGCGGTGCGCGGCATACTCGGCGTCGAGCGTGTCGCGCGCGACCACCGAGTAGAAGTGCGCCTGCCCGCCGTCCTTCTTGGGCCGCAGCAGCCTGCCGAGCCGCTGCGCCTCCTCCTGCCTCGACCCGAAGGTACCCGAGACCTGCACCGCCACCGAGGCTTCCGGCAGGTCGACGGAGAAGTTCGCGACCTTGCTCACCACAAGCACCGGAATCTCGCCGCGCCGGAACGCGTCGAACAGCGCCTCGCGCTCCTTGACCTTGGTCGCGCCCTGGATGACCGGCGCGTCCAGCTCGGCGCCGAGCTCGTCGAGCTGGTCCAGGTAGGCGCCGATCACCAGGCACTGGGACCCGGCGTGCCGCGCCAGGATCGAGCGCACCACCGCCACCTTCGTGTGCGCGGTCGAACAGAGCTTGTAGCGCTCCTCCGGCTCGGCGACGGCGTAGGCCATGCGCTCGGCGTCGGTGAGCGTCACCCGCACCTCGACACAGTCGGCGGGCGCGATCCAGCCCTGCGCCTCGATGTCCTTCCACGGCGCGTCGTAGCGCTTCGGGCCGATCAGCGAGAAGACGTCGCCCTCCCGGCCGTCCTCGCGGACCAGCGTCGCGGTCAGCCCGAGCCTGCGCCTGGACTGCAGATCCGCCGTCATCCGGAAGACCGGCGCGGGCAGCAGGTGCACCTCGTCGTAGATCACCAGCCCCCAGTCCCTGCTGTCGAAGAGCTCCAGGTGCCGGTACTCGCCCTTGGTGCGCCTGGTGATCACCTGGTAGGTCGCGATGGTGACCGGGCGGATCTCCTTGCGCTCGCCGGAGTACTCGCCGATCTCGTCCTCGGTGAGGCTGGTGCGCGCCAGCAGCTCGCGGCGCCACTGCCTGCCCGCGACGGTGTTGGTGACCAGGATCAGCGTCGTCGCCTTCGCCTTCGCCATCGCCGCGGCGCCGACCATGGTCTTGCCCGCGCCGCACGGCAGCACCACCACGCCGGAGCCGCCCGCCCAGAACGAGTCGGCCGCCATCTCCTGGTAGTCGCGCAGGTGCCAGGCGTTGGTGGCGGTGTCCAGCTCGATCGGGTGCGCCTCGCCGTCCACGTACCCGGCCAGGTCCTCGGCCGGCCAGCCGATCTTCAGCAGCATCTGCTTGATCCGCCCGCGCTCGGACGGATGCACCTGCACGGTGTCGTCATCGATCCGCGTGCCGAGCATCGGCGCCAGCTTCTTGTGCCGCAGCACCTCCTCCAGCACCGCGCGATCCTTGCTCAGCAGCATCAGCCCGTGCGCCGGGTGCTTCACCAGCTGCAGCCGCCCGTACCTGGCCATGGTGTCGACGATGTCGACGAGCAGCGGCTGCGGCACCGCGTACCGGGAGAACCGCACCAGCGCGTCCACCACCTGCTCCGCGTCGTGCCCCGCCGCCCGCGCGTTCCACAGCGCCAGCGGGGTGATGCGGTAGGTGTGCACGTGCTCCGGCGCGCGCTCCAGCTCGGCGAACGGCGCGATCGCCATCCGCGCCGCGCCTGCCGACTCGTGGTCGACCTCGAGCAGCAGCGTCTTGTCGCTCTGCACAATCAGCGGACCGTCGGTCACAGTCCCTCCTCGCCCTCGGTTTGCTCTCCATTGTCCCAGCGCCGCGTACTGGGTGGCGCGGTAAGGTCCCCTCCGGAGGAAGGGGGCAGGGTGGGGAATCCCGGATTCGATCCCGAGCGCGTTGCCGCGCTGGCAAGAACGGTCCGCGCCGAGGCGGAGGCGATCGGCGCGATCGAGCCGGTCGCGGACGGTTCCACGATAGACGGCACGATGCCGGACTCGCAGATCGCGGACGTCACGAAGGGCATCGCCGAGGCGCTGGACAGCGTCGTTCGCTACCACGCCGCGCGGTTCGGCGATTTCGCCGGCGTGGTTGACCGCGCGCTCGCCGAGGCGCTGAGTCAGGAGTCCCGCTCGGCCCAGCAACTCGAAGGCTCGGGCCCCCGATGAGCGGCGGCAGTTACACAACGCCGCTGACGGTCTCCACCGTCCTGTCCTGGAATCCGGCCGCGACGATCGCCGTCGCGAAGAATTTCCGAGAGGCGGGGACCGTGATCGACACGCACAGCGAAGCTATCGCCCGGGTAGCCGAGGGCTCGCACGAGTACTTCGTCGGCACCGCCGGCGATGCGGCCCGCGAGCGGGCCGCCGGCGACCGCACTATCGCCAAGCGATCGGCTGATGTCTTCACCGATATCCAGCGGGAGATCTATACCCAGCTCGACGCGATGTCGAACTACGTGGCGCTGCTGCGCGCGAAGAAGGCGGAGGCCGAGTCCTCCGGCTTCGACCTGTTCGTCCGCGACGACGGCGCGGTCGACTCCCGTATGTCGAATGCGGAGGTGCTGCTGAAGTTCGGCCCGACCGGGCTGGCCGAGAAGGAGGGGTACGAGTACTTCCTGACCTCACAGATTCGCGCAGCGCTCACCGCGATCCAGCAGGTCGATCTGGAGGGCGCGGAGAAGATCAAGCGCCACCTGGAGAATTTCGCCCCCGAGGTTCAGTACGGGGCGACGCCGATGCCGTCCGACCCCGTACTCGCGGACATTCTGCGCAAATACCAGACCGCGGCCTCCGCCGAACCGGCCGAACTGTGGCCGAGCGGAATCGTGCTCGACCGGATCCGGGCGATCAGCCCCGACTTCCAGCCGATTCTGATGACGCCGGCCGAGATCGACCTGCTCACCGCGCGGATGGGGACCTCCGGCCCGCTCGCGGTCCGCGATATCTCCGACTTCTTCGATATCAAGTCCCAGGCGGAGACCGCCGCGAACGCGACGTATCCCGATTCGCTATCGGACGGTCACGGCGACGCTTTCCGGCACATGTACTGGAATGCCCTCATGACCCAGCGGTACGGCGAGGACTGGACCGACCGCTACGGGACCGCGCACGAGCAACTGGGCGCGAGCCCGCCGACCAGGGAGGCGATGGATCTGCACAACAACTCGATCGGCCGGGAGGTGGCGCTCGCCAACCCGGACGCCTCGCCCGCCGAACTGCAGAACCTGATCAGCGATCGAATTCGAGCCGGTGACGCCATCGTCCTGAACCCGCAGGGACAGATCGAATGGAGCAACCGAGTCACAGAGGGCTATCACGGTGACCTTTCGGGTGTTCAAATACCGCTGCCGGGTGGTGCCTGACATGCGGAATGCCGCTCGACTGCTGCTGACGGTCTGCCTCGGGCTCGCGGTCGTCGCGTGTGGTACCTCCGGTGACGAGGTGGATTGCGCAGGCAGCTTCGATTTCCGTTCCCGGGACGAGCCTCTCGGCTCCGGGACCATGCTCGAGAAAACAATGGCGGCGGCGGTGAAGGAGCCGCGCACCGTCACACTGGGCGAACTCACCGCGAACGCGGCCTGGGACAACTCCGGCTGGGATCGCCTGGTCCTGGTGAGCTCCGGAATTCAACGGGAGCGACTCGACGCCCTGGTGGGAACACCCCCCGGTTTCTGCTGGGCGAACGTGCCCGAGTTCTACTCCGATCGGACCGCCGCCCGGTACCGCCTCTTCCTCCTCGGCAGCACGCCGCGGCAGGTGGTCACGGAGACACCGGGCTCCGGATCGATCCGCGGTGTGCCCGTCGACGTCGTCCTGACTCCGGCCTCCCGCCTGCTCTCCGTCCAACCCGACCCCGGACCGACGAACCCGTACTTCGTCCGAGCGCCGGAGTAGCCCGTCCAGCACCTTCCCACTGGCCCGCGACAACACCGCAGGACCGCACCACGATCGAGACATGGTGACGACGACGGCGGTGGTGGGAGTGGCGCTGGCGGCACTCGGAATGGTGCTGACCCCTGGCCCGAACATGATGTACCTGGTCTCCAGGACCGTCTCGCAGGGGCGGGCGGCGGGGCTGATCTCGCTGGGCGGGGTCGCGGCCGGGTTCGGGGTGTACCTGGCGGCGGCGACGGCGGGGATCACGGCGGTGTTCGCGGTGGTCCCCGGGCTGTACCTGGGGATCAAGGTGGCGGGGGCGCTGTATCTGCTGTGGCTGGCGTGGCAGGCGGTGCGGCCGGGCGGGGTGTCGGTGTTCGCGCCGAGCACCCTGCCCGCCGACCCGGCGCGCCGGTTGTTCGCCATGGGGCTGCTGACCAACCTGCTGAACCCGAAGATCGCGATCATGTACATGGCGCTGATCCCGCAGTTCGTGGAGCCGGGCGCGGGCGGGGTGTGGGCGCAGAGCCTGACCCTCGGCGCGGTGCAGATCGCGGTCGCGCTGACGGTGAACGGGCTGATCGTGCTCGGCGCGGGCGGGATCGCCGGGTTCCTGGCCGGGCGGCCACTGTGGCTGCGGGTGCAGCGCTACGTTATGGGGACCATGCTCGGCGCGATCGCGGTGCTGCTCGCCACCGACCGGGCCCGGCCGGTTCCCGCCTGACGGGTCAGCCCACCCGGTAGGTGAGGATGGCGAACTGTTCGATCTGCCGCACCTCGGTGAGCGTGAGCCGGTCGCTGAGCAGGCGGCGCGGCAGCAGCGGCGCGCCCCCGCCGAGCGTGACCGGCGCGACCGCGGCCACCACCTCGTCGAGCAGTCCGGCGTCGGCGAACTGACCGGCGAGGTCGCCGCCGCCGATCACCCAGATGTCCCTGCCCCCGGCCGCTTCCGCCATCGCGGCATGTACCGCGCGCACGTCGTCGGCGACGAAGTGCAGGTTCGCGCCGGGGAGCGCGGGCAGCTCGCGGTGCGTGAAGACCCAGCACGGCCGTTCGCCGTAGATTTGCTCCCACTGCCCGGGCTCGTCGTGCGCGAGCATCCACTCGTAGGTGGTCGCCCCCATGCACATGGCGCCGGTCTTCGCGACCAGCTCGGCGGTGTCCTCCTCCGCGGTGCTCGCGCCGGGGACGGCGAAGAGCCACTCCAGGCTGTTGTCGGGGTCGGCGATGTAACCGTCGAGGCTGGTGGCGGTGTAGAACCTGGTCGTCGTCATGCGGCAAGGCTCCCCGATAACCCTGACAGGGAGCGTCAGTGTTATCGAGAAGTTGCGCCGACGCCCGCGCGCAGCCGCTTGACCCCCTCGTCCAGCGTCTCGTCCCGTTTGCAGAAGGTGAACCGGACGAGGTGGTTCCAGGCGGCGGCATCGTCGGCGAAGACGCTCACCGGCACCGCGGCGACGCCGAGCTTCGCGGGCAGCTCGCGGCAGAAGGCGAGGCCGTCGGCGGTGCCGAACGGGGTGACGTCGGCGCAGACGAAATAGCCTCCCTGACTGCGCCGCACGGCGAAGCCGGTGTCGGCGAGGGCGGCGGCGAGCCGCGTCCGGCGGGCGGCGAGCGTGGCGTTCAGCTCGACGGCCCAGCCCCGCTCGTGCTCCAGCGCGTGCGCAACCGCGGGCTGGAACGGCCCGCCGCCAACGAAGGTGAGGAACTGCTTGGCCGCGAGCACGCCGTCGATCAGCGGGCGCGGGCCGAGCGCCCAGCCGATCTTCCAGCCGGTCACGCTGAAGGTCTTGGCCGCGCTGGAGACCACGACGGTGCGCTCCGCCATCCCGGGCAGCGCGGCAACGCTGACGTGCTCGCCGCCGTCGTACACCAGGTGCTCGTACACCTCGTCGGCGAGCACGAGCAGGTCGTGCTCGCAGGCGATCTCGGCGATGACGGCCAGCTCGGCGCGGCTCAGCACGGCGCCGGTGGGGTTGTGCGGCGAGTTCACCACCAGCATCCGGGTGGCCGGGGTGATCGCGCGGCGCAGGCTGTCCAGATCGAGCGCGAAGCCGTCGCCGTCGGGTACCAGCCGCGCGGTGCGGCGGTGCGCGCCCGCCAGCGCGACGGCGGCGGCGTAGGAGTCGTAGTACGGCTCGATCAGCACCACCTCGCTGCCCGGCTCGACCAGCCCGAGCAGGGTGGCGGCGATGGCCTCGGTGGCGCCGACGGTCACCAGGACCTCGGTCTCCGGGTCGTACTCGGCGCCGGTGCGGCTCGCCCGCTCGGCGGCGATGGCCCGGCGCAGCGCGGGGACGCCGCGGCCGGGCGGGTACTGGTTGAACCCGCCCGCGATGGCCTCGCGGGCCACCTCGAGCATCCCCGCGGGGCCGTCGCTGTCCGGGAAGCCCTGCCCCAGGTTGACCGCGTCGTGCCGGACGGCCAGGTCGGTCATCTCGGCGAAGATCGTGGCCGCGAAAGGGCGGAGGCGGGCGACGGTGGCGGTCATGCCGGAAGCCTATCCCGGCCCTTTTCGTTGCGGAGTGATAGCGAACGCCAATATTTCACATTTCATTCACCGCCTCTAGCTGGGCTGTTGTGCGGTGTCCGCACGAGCGCTAGCCTCCCGGTGTTCTACCTCACAGCCACCCGCCGGGTGGTATCTCGAAAGGGGCGTGTATGGCCTCGTACCTCGACCTGCTACTGCAACCGGCCGCGTCGGAGGTCGCCGGATCAGTACTGGGTCTCATCCGAGCCGGAGCCAACGATCTGATCGTCGGCCTCGGCTCCTCGACCGGTGACTGGTTCACCGGATCCTCCACCGGCAGCGGTGGATTCGGCTCGTCGACCCCGGACTGGTTCCTGGGCTCCTCGACGCCGTAGCGGGTTCCGGCCGGGGTGCTGCGCGGCGCCCCGGCCGGGTCAGCCCCAGCCGTGGCTCGGCGCGGGGGCGGCGAGATCGAAGACGCGCCACACCGCGTCGTCGCGCACCGCGAAGGCCAGTACTCGATTCAGCTCGGGGCCGCGCAGCAGCAGCCCCAATTCGCCGTTCACCGAGACGAATTCGTACCCGTCGGCCGGGTCGGCGTCCGGGCAGCCGATGCCGTGTTCGGCGGCGAGCGCGAGTAGCCGGGCGGCCACCCGATCGGGGCCGTCGGTGACCACAGGGCCGTGCGGCGTCGCCGCCATTCCCTGGGCGCCGGGATGCAGCCTGCTCGCTACTTCTTCCGCACCGCACTCCGATTCGCCGCCCTCGCGGACCGTTGCCCGCGCCCTGGCGCGCAGGGCGGTGAGCAGGCGGCGGACCGCGGCCTCGTGGTCGGGTTCGGCGGCGGGGCCGGGGAGCGCGGCGGCCGCGGCCCTGCCGATGGCGGCGGCCTGCTCGGCGGCGGCGGGGTCGAGGTCGAGCCAGGTCGCGATCTGCTCGGCGGGCAGGTCGGGGAGGACAGCGGCGAGGCGCTGCGCGGGGGTCAGCGAGGCGAGGGCGACCAGGGTGGCGAGGCGGTTCGCCCGGTGCCCGGCGATGGCTGTCCACTCGCCGCCGCCACGCGGAACCAGCGGGGTGACCAGGGGGTCGGGGAGCCGGTGGGGCGCGCAGCCGCGGCCGGAGACGAGGTGGTCGGCGCAGATGCGGGCGACGGTGGCGGTGAGCCACTCGCCGAAATCGTCGATCTCGGACTGGTGGACGCCGTTCAGGCGGAGCAGGCACTCCTGGAGCGCATCCTCGGCGGCGCCGGTGCTGCCGGTGAGCCGGTAGCCGACGCCGAGCAGGCGGGGGCGGTGGGACTCGAAGAGTTCGGCGAGGTAGGCGGCGACCATCGCGCACGATTCTACGGAGCGCGCGTACCCGGCCCGCCGACAGGTCGGAAAAGGGGATGATCCGGCGTCTCGCGGCGTGCCACCATGCGGTATGGATCTCTCGGACGGCACCGTTCTGCTCGACCGGCCGCGGGTCGGGGATATCGACACCATCGTCGCGCACTGCCAGGATCCGGCGATCGCGGAGTGGGTGACGATTCCGGTCCCCTACGACCGGGGCGACGCCGAGTTCTATCTCGCCGAGCTGGTCGCCGCAGGCTGGGCGGGGCGCTCGCCCGTCTGGGCGCTCCGGCGCGCGAGCGGCGGGCCGATGCTGGGGAGTATCGGGTTGCACGACAAGGGGGAAGGAGCTGCCGAGATCGGGTTCTGGTTGGCGGCCGGGGAGCGCGGGGGTGGGCTCATGTCGCGGGCGGTCGCGCTGGTGTGCGAGTTCGGTTTCGCCGAAGATGGTTTCGGGTTGGCGCGGATCGGGTGGTTGGCGTACGTGGGGAACCGCGCTTCGGCCGCCGTGGTGCGGCGCAATGGGTTTCGGTTCGAGGGGACACAGAGGTTGGGCGCTGTTCAGCGGGGAGTCCGGCGGGACTGCTGGTTGGCCGGACGTCTGGCGACAGATCCGCCCGGCCCCGCCGACGGGTGGCCCGAGGAAACCTGAGTTCCCGGCACCCCACCGAATCCTGGCATCCCCCGAACTCCCGGCACCCCACCGAACTCCCAGCACTCTGCCAAATTCCCGGCACCCCATCGAACTCCCGGCACCCTGGCGAATCCCGGCACACTGCCGAATTCCCGGCACCCTGCCGAAATCCGGCACCCTGCCGAATCCCTGGCACTCTGCCAAACCAGTCGAGCCGCCGCAGGCGAAGCGACAGTAGCTACCGCGCTACCGCGCCTGTCGCATCGCCTTGCGGCGGCTCGACTGCTTGTCCCGAGGCTCCCCCGGCCGGGGTGCGGGGTGCACCCGGCGTCCCGATCAGTGCGCGCGACGCGAAGCGACAGCGGCGGCGAGCCGATCGAGCTGAACAGCCGTGGTCTCCCAGTCGATGCACGCATCGGTGATGGACTGCCCGTACGTGAGCTGATCCGCATGCCCGAGCGCCAGATCCTGCCGCCCGGCAACAAGGAAGCTCTCCAGCATCATCCCGACGACGCCGGGCTCCCCATCGGACAGCCGCTGAGCGATATCCCCGACCACATCGACCTGCCGATTATGATCCTTGTTGCTGTTGCCGTGGCTCGCATCGACAACGATCCGCTGCGGCAACCCCGCCTTCTCCAGCCGAATGCACGCCTCGGCGACCGACGCCGCGTCGTAGTTCGTCCCGGTGCTCCCCCCACGCAGGATGACGTGGCAGTCCGGATTCCCGGTGGTCCGGATGAGCGCGGCGCGCCCGTCCAGATCGGTCCCGGGGAAGACGTGGCTCGCCCCGGCGGCCCGAACCCCGTCCACCGCGACCTGCACATCCCCGTCGGTGCCGTTCTTAATGCCGACCGGCATGGAGAGCGCACTGCTCAACTGCCGGTGCACCTGGCTGGCGGCGGTGCGGGCACCGATGGCACCGTAGGAGACCAGGTCCGCGATGTACTGCGGGGTGATCGGGTCGAGGAACTCGCACGCCACCGGGAGCCCGAGCGCGGTGATGTCGACGAGCACCTTGCGGCCGATGCCGAGCCCGGTGTTGACGTCGAACGAGCCGTCCAGGTGCGGATCGTTGATCAGCCCCTTCCAGCCAAGCGTGGTACGCGGCTTCTCGAAGTAGACGCGCATGACGATGTGCAGCCGGTCGTCCAGCTCGGCCGCCTTCGCGGCCAGTTTGCGGGCGTACTCCAGCGCGGCGACCGGGTCGTGCACCGAGCACGGCCCGACGATCACCATGAGACGGTCGTCGGTGCCGTTCAGGACGTCGATCGTGGCCCTGCGGCCGCGGCGGACGGTGTCGGCGAGCTCGTCGGTGATCTGGTGCACGCGACGGACCTCGGCGGGCGAACGCAGCGGGCTGACCGCGAGGGTGCGCTGGTCGTCGAGGTCGGAATGTCGGGCATCGACATCGGCGGCGGTAGTCATTCGTGGGTTCCTTTCTCAGGCCGGCCCACGAAGCGAAACCCCGTCGAGCCGGTCGGTACCGGCTCGGGGTGGAGAATCAGCGCGCGCGGTCCACGCACGCCGGCCCACCCTGGGCCGGCCTGCTAAACCAGTAATCGCGCTGCATGGAAGAAACTGTAACAGCTCGGTCAGCCGAACTGGCCCGCCACGTACGACCCGGCCGGGGTGCCCGCGATCACATTGATCCTGTTCCAGGCATTGATGGTGGCGATGCAGGCGATCAGCCCGGCGGCCTGGTCGTCGTCGTAGTGCTTGCGCACCTGCTGCCAGGTGTCGTCGCTCACACCGCCGCCGTCGGCGATCCGGGTGGCCTCCTCGGTGAGCGCGAGCGCGGCCCGCTCCGGCTCGGTGAAGAGCGTCGCCTCCTTCCAGGCGGCGACGAGGTTCAGCCGCACCGGGTCCTCGCCTGCGGCGATCGCGTCCTTGTAGTGCATGTCGGTGCACATGCCGCAGCCGTTGATCTGGCTGGCCCGCAGCTTCACCAGCTCCTGGGTGGCGGCGGGCACGGCGTCCTCGAAAACCCGCGAGGCGTTCGTGAGGCGCTTGACGAAGCTGCCTGCGACGGCGTTGCCGAAGAGATCGATCCGAGCGTTCATGGCGGTTCCTTCCGGTGTGCCCGCCGTTCGCCGGCGGGCTGTACCAGGAGGACGACACCGGCCCGGAGAGTGTGACATCGGCGTGCGTTGCCGCGACTTGTCACGGCAACAACGCGGAAATACCTGCTGGCTAGCGTGGGGAGACCGCGCACTCGGTCCACACCGTCGCTGTAGCCGCGGAGCGCGTTCGAGCGCGGTCGCCGGCTGCTGAGGGTGGAGCTATGACGCAATCGTCCACGACCGAGACCCACTGCCCGTACTGCTCCCTGCAATGCGGAATCGTCCTGCGGCAGCGCGAGGGGAAGTTCGAGGTCGAACCCCAGTCCGACTTCCCGTCGAACCGCGGTGGGCTCTGCGCGAAGGGCTGGACCTCCGCGGAGCTGCTGTCGCACCCCGACCGATTGACCACGCCCCTGGTCCGGGACCACCGGGATCTGCCGCTGCGGCCCGGCACCTGGGACGAGGCGCTGAGCAGAATGGTCAGCGCGTTCGGCGCGGCGCAGGGGCGGCACGGCCGCGACGCCGTCGGCTGCTTCGGCGGCGGCGGGCTCACCAACGAGAAGGCCTACCAGCTGGGCAAATTCGCGCGCGTCGCGCTTGGCAGTTCGGCGATCGACTACAACGGACGCTTCTGCATGTCCTCCGCGGCGGTCGCCGGGTCACGGGCTTTCGGAATCGACCGGGGTATGCCGTTTCCCCTGGACGACATCGCCGAGACCGATGCGATCCTGCTGGTCGGCAGCAACCCCGCCGACACCCTGCCCCCCGGCCATGCAGTTCTTCGACGCCGCGAGGGAGCGCGGCGCGCGGCGCGTGGTGATCGATCCGCGCCGGACGGCCACCGCCGCGAAGGCGGATCTGCACCTGCAACCGGTTCCAGGGACCGATCTGGCGCTGGCGAACGGGATGCTGCACGTTGCGGTCCGGCAGGGCCTCATCGACGAGGCCTACATCGCCGCGCGGACTACAGGTTTCGACGCGGTCCGGCGTGCGGTCCGGCTGTACTGGCCGGACCGGGTGGAGCGGATCACCGGCGTCCCGGAGAGCGCTCTCGTCGAGGCGGTGCGGATACTCGGCACCGCGCGGCGCGCGATGATCTTGACCGCACGCGGCGCCGAGCAGCATCGGGCCGGTACCGACACGGTGTCGGCGTTCATCAACCTGGCGCTGGCGCTCGGCCTGCCCGGCCGGCCGTACTCGGGGTTCGCGACGGTGACCGGGCAGGGCAACGGTCAGGGTGGACGTGAGCACGGCCTCAAGGCCGACCAGCTACCCGGCTACCGCCGCCTCGACGATCCGGCAGCACGAGCCCACGTGGCCGCGGTGTGGAACGTCGATCCCGGCGAGCTGCCGCTTCCCGGCATCTCCGCGTACGAGATGCTGGATCGGATCGCCACCCCCGGCGGCGTGCGGGCGATGTGGGTGCTCGGATCGAACGTCGTGGTCTCCGCGCCGAACGCGGGCCACGTCGCGGAACAGCTGCGGCGGCTGGACTTCCTGGTGGTGTCCGACATCTTCCTGTCCGAGACCGCGGAGCTGGCCGACGTGGTGCTGCCCGCCGCGCAGTGGGCCGAGGAAACCGGGACGATGACCAACCTGGAGGGGCGGGTCGTGCTGCGCAGCGCCGCGACCGCACCGCCGCCGGGCGTGCGGACCGATCTCCAGGCGATCAGCGACGTCGCGCTCCGGCTCGGCAAGACCGGATTCTCCGACGATCCGGAGACGGTCTTCGAAGAGCTGGGGCGGGCGAGCCAGGGCGGCAAGGCCGACTACTCGGGAATCGGCTACGCCCGGATCCGCGCCGGGGACGGCGTGTTCTGGCCCTGCCCATCGGTCCGGCATCCGGGCACCCCCCGAATGTTCATGGTGGATTTCCCGACCCCGGACCGCCGGGCGCGGTTCTGCGTGACCGAACAGGGCGACGCGGCGGAGCCGCCGGACACCCGATTCCCGTACTACCTGACGACCGGCAGGCTGCTGAAGCAGTACCAGTCCGGCACCCAGACCCGCCGGGTCGGCGCCCTCGCGGCGGCCGAGCCCGCACCGCACGTGGAACTGCACGAGCAGCTCGCCCGCCGGATCGGAGTCGTCGACGGCGATCCGGTGCTGCTCCGGACCCGGCGCGGCGAAGCGGTGATGGCCGCCAGGATCGACCGGGCGATCCGCCCCGACACGGTGTTCGTTCCGTTCCACTGGGGCGGCCGGGGCAGCGCCAACCTGCTCACCAATCCCGTACTCGACCCGCACTCGCGCATGCCGGCGTTCAAGGTGTGCGCGGTCGCCGTCGAGCGCGCACAGCCGTCCTCGCCGAATCCCGACAAGGAGCAGAGCCGATGACCGATGGCAGCACCCCCCGTTTCCTGCAGGGCGTCTACACCTTCACCGGGAAGGGGCTCGAACAGCCCGTGCCCCTTGACGCAGCGCTCCGCTACACCGTGCCCGCGGGCGCGACGACCCAGCCGGTGTACTTTCGCGGCGGCAATTCCAGCGACGAGATGGTCGCGGTGGTACTCATGCGCGACGGCGCCGCGATGCGCTACTTCCCGATCGGCGCGAAGGACGCCGTCCACGTGGCGCTGCGGGTGGTCGAGGATCTGCTCGGCGATACCGTGCTCGAGCTCTTCCTCGCCGCGCCCGAGGGATGCACCGGCACGGTCGTCGTCGATCTCGGCCTGGTCGAAGTCTGACCGGCCGGGACGAGGAGGAGAAGACGATGACAGTCCTCGAGCACGACACCGCCCCCGCCCGCAACGGCGCCGCCGCGACCACCAGGGCCAGGCTCGTCGTGGTCGGCAACGGCATGGCGGGCGCCCGCGCGGTCGAAGAAATCCTGGCTCGCGACGGTGCGAACCTGTTCGACATCACCGTTTTCGGTGCCGAGCCCTACGGCAACTACAACCGGATCCTGCTGTCCAACGTGCTGGCCGGGAGCGACAGCACCGACGAGATCTACCTGAACCCCCTCGACTGGTACGGCGCGAACGGAATCGACCTGCGCGCCGGGGTCCGGGTGGTGCGGATCGATACCTTCGCCCGGCTGGTCTGGGCCGATGACGGCACCCGCATCCGGTACGACAAACTCGTCCTCGCCACCGGGAGCCGGTCGTTCTTCCCGCCGATGGATGGACTCTGGGCGGACGACACCACGCTGGCCGACGGCGTCTTCGGGTTCCGCACCATCGAGGACTGCGCGGCGATGATCGCCGCCGCGGGCGAGCGGACGAGGGCGGTCGTGGTCGGCGGCGGGCTGCTCGGCCTCGAGGCCGCCCGCGGCCTGCAGAGCCGCGGGCTCGCCGTCGACGTGGTGCACGCCCGGCCGACGCTGATGGACGCGCAGCTGGACAGCACCGCGGGAAAGATCCTGCGGCGATCCCTGGAACGGATCGGCATCGGGGTACACGTCGAGAAGTCGACGGTCCGCGTCCGCGTCGGCGACGACGGGCGGCTCAGCGGCGTCGAGTTCGCGGACGGCGGCGTGCTCGACTGCGACATGCTCGTGATCTCCGCGGGCATCCGCCCCAACGTCGATCTCGCCCGCAGGGCCGGGCTGACCACCGAGCGCGCGATCGTCGTCGACGACCACATGCGCAGCGTCGACGCCGACGACGTCTACGTCGTCGGCGAGTGCGCGCAGCACCGCGGCCAGGTGTACGGGCTGGTCGCGCCGCTGTGGGAGCAGGCGGCGGTGCTCGCCACCCACCTCACCGGGAACGGAGAGCAGACCGCCTACCACGGATCGCGAGTCGCGACGAAGCTCAAGGTCGCCGGCGTCGACGTCGCGGCGATGGGGCTCAAGGCGCCGCAACACGAGGACGACGAATTCGTGCAGTACTCCGAGCCGAGGCACGGGGTCTACAAGACGGTGATCATCCGGGACGGCAAGCTGGTCGGCGCCACCCTGCTCGGCGATGTCAGCAAGGTGTCGTTCCTCATGCAGGCCTTCGATCGGGGGCTGCCGCTGCCCGAGGAGCGGGTGGCGCTGATGTTCGACCTCGGCACCCCCGATGTCGAGCTCGGCGCCGCCGAACTCGCGGACGACGCGCAGGTCTGCAACTGCAACGGGGTGACCAAGGGCACCCTGGTCGGCTGCGTGGCGGACGGGGTGCAGACCGTCGCCGGGGTCATGAACGCGACCAGGGCGGGCAAGGGCTGCGGCTCCTGCAAGCAGCAGGTGGCCCAGATCGTCGAATGGGCCGCGGGCGGCGCGGTCGAGGAGGACCCCGCGGCCTCCTGGTACGTGCCAGGCGTCCCCTACGACAAACCCGAACTGATGCGGAAGATCCGGGAACTGCGGCTGCACTCGGTGTCATCGGTGTTCGCCGCACTCGCCCCGGACGGCAGGGAGGACGCGGGCTCGAAGATGGCGCTGGCCTCCCTGTTGAACATGATGTGGGGCACCGAATTCGTCGACGAGCGCGACGCCCGCTTCATCAACGATCGCGTGCACGCCAATATCCAACGCGACGGCACCTTCTCGGTCGTCCCCCAGATGAAGGGCGGCGTGACCGATTCCGGGCAGCTCCGGCGGATCGCCGACGTCGCCGACAAGTACGCGATCCCGCTGATCAAGCTCACCGGCGGGCAACGAATCGACCTGCTCGGCGTGCGGAAGGAGGATCTCCCGGCCGTCTGGGCCGACCTCGACATGCCATCGGGCTACGCCTACGGCAAGAGCTTCCGCACGGTGAAAACCTGTGTCGGCACCGACTTCTGCCGCTACGGCCTCGGCGACTCCACCGCTCTCGGCATCGCGATCGAGGAGCGCTACCAGGGGCTGGCCGCGCCGGCGAAGATGAAGCTGGCCGTCACCGGGTGTCCGCGCAACTGCGCGGAGGCGCTCTGCAAGGATCTCGGGGTGGTCGCGATCGGCGACGGCCGGTGGGAGATCTACGTCGGCGGCGCGGCCGGTGCCCATGTGCGCAAGGGCGACCTGCTCGCCACCGTCGACTCCGCGGCCGAGGTGATGACCGTGACCGGCCGGTTCCTGCAGTACTACCGCGAGAACGCGAGCTGGCTGGAGCGCACCTACGCGTGGGTTCCCCAGGTCGGGATCGAGCGGATTCGCGCCGTGGTACTCGACGACGCCGATGGCATCGTCGAGCAGCTCGACGCGAACATGCAGAAGTCCGTCGACGCCTACCGGGATCCGTGGCAGGACGGCCGGAGCCCGGCCACACCGGGCCAGTTCCGCACCTCGCTACCGCTGGTCGAGCTGCCGCAGGTGCCGATCCGATGACCGAATTCACCGTGGGCAGGATCGACGATATCCCGATCGGCGAAGGCCGCGCGTTCGCCGTCGACGGCGCGCAGGTCGCGGTGTTCCGGCTGCGCGACGGGAGCCTGCGGGCGCTCGGCGCGGTGTGCCCGCACCGCGGCGGGCCGCTCGCGGACGGGCTCGTCGACGACGCGGTCGTCGTGTGCCCGCTGCACGGCTACACCTACGACCTCTGCACCGGCACCGAGCGCACCGGCAGCGACCTGACGGTGCCGGTGTACCACGCGCTCGCCGACCCCGACGGCACGCTGCGCGTCAGGATCGGCAGTCCTGCCGAGTCCGGCGCGGGGTAGCGGCGCGCTCAGTAGGCCGAGAGAACAGGAACCCCGGTGAGCTGCTCCGAGAGCTCCCAGAGCTGCCGGGCGACCACGTCGTCCTTGGCCGCGGCGGTCGAGCCCGACGGTCCCGGGTAGCCGCGGGTGCCGCCGAAGCCGGTCGGGCCGTAGTAGCCGCCCGGCTTCGCGTCGGCGGCGGTGGCGGCGTAGAGCTCGGGCAGCGCGCCCATCTCGGCGCTCTGCGCGAAGATTCGGTTGCCGACCGACATGAGGCCGTCCAGGAAGGTCTCGGTGTGCGACTGGAGTTCGGTGGCGGCGTAGCCGGGGTGTGCGGCGATGGCGATCACCGGCGAGCCCGCCGCGGTGAGGCGGCGCTGCAGTTCCCGGTTGAACAGCAGGTTCGCCAGCTTGGACTGGCCGTAGGCGCTCCAGCGCTGGTAATCCTTGCGCTCCCAGTTCAGGTCGGCCAGGTCGATCTTGCCCGCGCGGTGCGCGCCGCTGGAGACCGTGACCACCCGGCCGGTGATCCGCGGCAGCAGCAGGCCGGTGAGCGCGAAGTGGCCGAGGTGGTTGGTGCCGATCTGCATTTCGAAGCCGTCGGCGGTGCGGCGCAGCGGCACCGCCATCACCCCGGCGTTGTTGATCAGTACGTCGACGGGGGTGTCGAGCTCCGCGGCGAAGGCGCGCACGGAGGCGAGATCGGCCAGGTCGAGTCTGCGCACGCTCGCGCGCTCGCCCAGGTCGGCGGCGACCTTCTCCCCCTTGGTCACGTCCCGGCAGGCCAGGACGACGGTGGCTCCCGCCTTCGTCAGAGCCCGGGCGGCGACCGCCCCGAGCCCGCTGTTGGCACCGGTGACCACGAAGGTCCGGCCGGTCTGGTCGGCGATCTGCGCTGTGTCCCAACGACCCATGCGGGCGAGTCTACGGTTCTCCCCGGCCGTCCATCCAGCCTGAGATAGGGTTGCCTAACCTATACCCGCTCGTCAGCTGTGAGGAATCGTGACTTCGACATCCACGTCCGCCCATCGTGACGGTTACGTCCCCTTCCCGGCGGCGGCCGCGGCCGAGTACCGGGCAGCGGGGTACTGGGCCGGGCGCGCCATCGGCGACCTGCTCACCGACGCCGCGCGCCGCGCGCCCGCCGCCCCCGCGGTGCTCACCGACGCCGGCCCGTGGAGCTACGCCGACCTGGACGCGGCGGCGGACCGGATGGCGCACGGCCTGCTCGCGTTGGGCATCGCCCCCGGCGACCGGGTGGTGGTGCAGCTGCCCAACGTCCCCGAGTTCGCGACCGTGCTCTTCGGGCTGCTGCGGGCGGGCATCATCCCGGTGCTCACGCTGCCCGCGCACCGCCGCGCCGAGATCGAGCACCTGGCGAACCTCGCCGAGGCGGTGGCGTACGTGATCGCCGACGAGCTCGGCGATTTCGACTATCGGGCGCTCGCCGCCGAGGTGCGGCCGGCCGTGCCGACCCTGCGGCACGTACTGGTCCTCGGCTCCCCCGGCGAGTTCACGGCGCTGGCCGCTGTGCCGCGCGACCCGTCCGGTGCGCTGCCCGCTGTGGACCCATCGGACATCGCGCTCATGCTCGTCTCCGGTGGCACCACCGGCCTGCCCAAGCTGATCGCCCGCACGCACGACGACTACGCCTACAACGCCGCAGCCAGCGCCGAGATCACCCAGCTCACCGCCGCCGACGTCTACCTGGCGACGCTGCCCGCCGCACACAACTTCCCCCTCGCCTGCCCCGGCATCCTCGGCGCGATTACCGTGGGCGCCGCCTTCACCTTCGTCACCGACCCCAGCCCCGAGAGCGCCTTCGCCGTGATCGAGCGGCACCGGGTCACGGTGACCGGCCTGGTCCCGCCGCTCGCCCAGCTCTGGACCGCCGCGGTGGAGTGGGAGGAGGCCGACCTCAGCTCGCTGCGGCTGCTCCAGGTCGGCGGCGCCCGGCTCGCCGACGTGAACGCCCGCGAGGTCACCCCCGCGCTCGGCTGCACCCTGCAGCAGGTCTTCGGCATGGCCGAGGGGCTGATCAACTACACCCGGCTGGACGATTCCTCCGAGCTGATCTGCACCACCCAGGGGCGGCCGATGTCCCCCGCCGACGAACTGCGCGTAGTCGACGAGAACGGCGTGGACGTCGAGCCCGGGGCCGAGGGCGAGCTGCTCACCCGCGGGCCGTACACCATCAACGGCTACTACCGCGCCCCCGAGCACAATGCCCGCGCCTTCACCCCCGACGGCTTCTACCGCAGCGGCGACCTGGTGCGCCGGTTGCCGAGCGGGCATCTGATCGTCTCCGGGCGGATCAAGGACGTGATCAATCGCGGTGGGGAGAACGTCTCCTGCGACGAGCTCGAGGAGCACCTGCTCGCATACCCGGGCGTCCGGCACGCCGCCGCCGTCGGGCTGGCCGATGCGGTGCTCGGCGAGAAGGTCGGTGTCGTTCTCGTGGTGACCGGCACGATGCCGTCGCTCACCGAGGTCAAGACATTTCTCACCGGGCGTGGGCTCGCCACCTACAAGCTTCCCGATGTGCTTCGGCAGGCGGAGACGTTGCCGGTGACGGCGGTCGGGAAGATCGACAAGAAGGTGCTGCGCGAGCAGTGATGATCAAGCGCGGGCGGCGCCCGCAGGCCAGACCACGTCGACCGGAATTCCGCGCTCGCGAGCGAGCGCGACGACCGAGCCGGTGCCGCCCGCCTGCCCGGTATCGCCGTCCCACACCGCGACCAACCGGTCCACAGTGCCGAGAACGGCCTCGTTCGCGACTTCGTAGGCTTCCCGGCCCGCGTCATCGAAGTCCATGGTTCGGACTTCGGTGGCGCGCTCGATGAGGTCGCCGAACTCGGCTGCGTGGTCCGGCTTCACCTTCGCACTGCGGTAGTTCCGCGAGGGCAGAACAACTTCCAGCCGCGCATCGGAGTCGAGCACCGCGCGGGCGAACACGCTGTCGGCGCCGCGGGCGATGCAGCTGACGCCGACCAGCTCGCCGGACTCGTACTCGGCGAGCAGCGCGCGCACAGCGGCGTAGACCGCGGTGGCGGTGTCGTCGGTGATGTTCATGTGGCCGGTCACGCCGATCCGCACCATGGTCTGCACTCCTCTTCGAACTCGTCGCCGGTCAGGCGGGCTGCTCTCGCGCCGAACTTACTGAAGTGCCACGGAGGTAATGTCACGCCATTCGTACCGGCCGTGATCCCGGTTCAATTCGATGAGTGACACCTCCGACACCACATCGGTGATCGTGTAGCCGTCGAGCTGGTCGGCCTCGAGTTTCGAGCGCAGTTCCTCGATCGGTGCGATGCCGGTCGAGTAGCCGACCGTCAGGTGCGGCCGGAAATCAGATCCCTGTTCCGGAACTTTCGCCGCTCCCCAGATCTCGGCAATGGCGGTCTGAAGTCGATCGCGGACCGCTCGGAGCGGTTCGGGATCGGCGATCGGAAACTGGACGGTCTCGCTGTCGACGATGGGTGGGCCGATGGCGATGGCGAATCGAGGCAGGTCGGCAAGGCTGCGCCGGGCGGCTTCGACGATCCGATCGACATCGGACCTCGGCACGGTGTCGGTGAACCCGATGCCCTGCACGGTGATGTGAAGCCCGTCGGCGCTCACGGGTTTCATGGTCGGCGACGCCGAAAGCGTCTGCGCGAAAACGTCACTCAGCTCCCGGACCGATGACGCCGGCGGGAAGGTGATGTGCCAGGTGTAGAACGACTTCCCGACAGACCACCCCGGCCGCCACCACCAGTGGTCGCGGGTAACCGCGTGTCCATCGTGTGCGGTCTCCTCGATCACCATTTCGCTCATCCCATCCCGCCCGACAGCATCGGAAGCGTCCCGGCTCGCGGTGCCCGACGAAACTCGACCGCGCAATCCACGACACCACGCGCGCCGGCGGCGGCGACGTCACGCGCCATCCACGCTATCTCCTCGACCCGCTGCGCGAGCGGTCCGATTCGGTGCTCATCCGGCGTCGCCTCGGCGACATGCTCGAGCTGTGCCTGCGCGACATCGAAGTTCCCGAGCGCCACGTGGGCCTTGATCTCCTGGCATCGCACCATGCGCTCGGAGCCGACGTTGCGGCGGTCATCCGGGATACTCGCGTATCCCTGCACCGCCGCGGTCGCGAACTCGAGCGACCGGGCCGGGTCGACCTGGGTGAGGCTGGTATCCGCCCACAGCCCACCCGCACGCTCGATCGAGCAGGAGAACGGCCCTGCGAGCACATCGGGGCCGGGACTCTCGGCCGACGCTGCTCCGAGGTCGATCGCGCGATCCCGCGCGGAGGCCGCACCCCTCCCGTCGCGGGCGTGAGCCAGGTCGAGCGCGAGTGCGCTGTACAGGAACAGTGCCGCCGTGCCATCGGTGGCGTACTGCAATCCGTCTCGGGCGTACTCGGCGGCCGCCAGGTAGTCCTCGCGCCAGAACGACGATGTGTGCTGAGAGGCGCGAACCCAGGCGCGCAAGTTGTCGTCGTCGGCATTCTCCGCGAAGGCCCACGCCGCCCGCAGATGCTTGTCGGCGATGTCGGGCTTGCCGAGGTCGATCGTGATCCAGCCGAGCAGGGTCAAAGCCCACCCCGCGACCCCGTAGAGCAGTGCGGCGTGACTCGGATGCTGCCTGCCGCTCAGCAACTCGGCAGCGCGATCCCGCACCACTGTGCTGCGATCGAACAGGGGCCGAGTCGGCTCCTTCAGATACGACCGCGACACCGAGCGCAATTCGTCACACATTCCCGCGATGGTCAGTGGCCCGGTGTTACTGGCTTCGGCCCAATTCAGCAACGCAGCGGACCGATTTGCCGAGTCCGCGACCAGGTCGACGTTGGGCGCGGGAGTCTTCGGTGTTGCCAGGGAAGTCCGCTGCCGGAGACTCCAGTGGAACCGGCTCACGATGCCGTCATCGGCCTCGGCGAGCACCTTGTCCAACAGACGACGGCTCGCCGCATGCATCGATGTCGTGGTGCCGCTCTCCCACAGCGCCAAGGTGCGCTTCGAAACGCCTACCGTGCGCGCGAACTCCGCCCTGCTGCGCCGCATCGCCGCACGCAGAGCGACCACGGCATCTGCATTCCACTCGACTTCGACCATCGTTCGCGTCCCCCTGATCGCCTCCCGATACCTCCGGGAAACTACCCCTTTCGAGCCGACTCGGCACTGTTTTCCCATCACCGTCGACGCGACGCTCGAATGAGCCCCGGCGCAGGGCGACAGGGTCTTCGGCGTCGGGTGCGAACCCGAGGGGAGAGCACTGGTGAGCCAGCCGGAAGGCGCTGAAAGAGCGCGCCACTTCGAACAGCGCGACGGCATACGCACCTACCGGTGCGCCGAGCCGCCTCCGACGCTACAGCGCTGGGACGCCGCGAGCGTGCTCACCCGGCACGCGGGCCACGACCCTAAGCGGTGCCTGCCCTACGCCGCCGCGCTCGCCCGCCTGTCCACCCCGCTGGAGTGACCGCTGACCTGCCGCACTGGCGCGAACTCACCAGGGTGTTCCGCAGTCCAGTGCGCCGGCACGACTCCGCACTGTTGAAGCAGGCCCGGATGCTGGCCTCGGTGCACCGGGTACGCGCACTGCGACCCGGTCGCGATGCGGTCTTCGAGGCCAGCCGAGCGGCACTACGAGGCCGGATCGCCGAATGGATCATCGGCCACACCGGCGCCCGGCCCGCCGCCGCGGCGGCCTGCGCGGCCGTGATCGACGATATGGCGGCGGCGCACGTCACCGCCGAGCGGCTGCTCCAGGCCGAGCCACCGCCCAGCGCGGAGCAACTGCACGCAGCATGGTCCGATGTCGGCTACCTCGCCACCTATTGGGCAGATCTGGTCGCCGAGGTGATCGACGGACAGCCCCCAGTGCCATGGCCGTTGCAACGCCGGTGACCTTGCTCGCCACCGACGGCCCCGGGCACGAGGTGACGGCGGCCGGGAAATCGAAAAGAGGGCGCCGCGAGAAGGGAATCCGTCGCGATGCGCGAGTCGGCTGGACACAGTGGAGCTGGAACCGGACGCCCTGCCGCCGGTCAAAAGCCGATGCCCGGCGACCGAGGGCCACCGAGCATCGAGAAACGCGGAAAGACCTACCCCTTCACCACATACGGCGCGACACTGCTCAACTTCTCGCAGGTCTCCTCGAACTCCCGCTCGGGCCGCGACTGCCCGACGATCCCCGCCCCAGCGCGCAACCAGGCCCCCTCGGTCGTCTGATAGACGGCACGCAGAACGAGCGTCGCCTCCAAGGCGCCGGTGCCGGAAACAGTCACCACCGCACCGGAATACAGCCCGCGCGGATCGTGGTCGAGCCGGAAGACCGAGTCGACGCCCTCGCGCTTGGGGATGCCGGAGGCGGTGACCGAGGGGAAGAGCACCTCGACGGCGTCCCAGGCGCTGCGATCATCGGCGAGCGTGCCGCGCACGGTGGAGGCCAGGTGCTGCACGCTTCCGCGCTCGCGCACCGCCATGAAATCGGAGACGGCGGTGGTGCCGGGCTCGGCCAGGGCGGCGATCTCGGCGAACGAGGTCTGCACGGAGATGGCGTGCTCGACGATCTCCTTGGGGTCGGCGAGCAACTCGGCCTTGGTGGCGGCGTCGATGTCGGCGCCGCGGCCGAAGGCGCGGGTGCCCGCGAGCGGTTCGGTGGTGACGACGCGCTCGTCGTCGACGGCGACTACCAGTTCCGGACTGAAGCCCGCCGCCTCCAGTCCGCCGAGGCGGAGCAGGAAGGAGCGCGCGGGGGTGTTGTTGGCGCGGCCCAGGCGGTAGGTGGCGGGGATGTCGACCACGAAGGGCAGGTCGACCTTTCGGGAGAGGATCACCTTCTGGTAGCGCCCGGCGTTGATCTCGCCGACCGCCTCGGCGACCCGGTCGCGGTACCCGGTGGGGTCGAGCCGGATCTCGGCGGGGGTGGCGGCGGGCGCCTCGTCGTCCTCGGCGATGAGCGCGAGGATCGCCTCGGCCTCGTCGGGGGTGGCGCCGGTGACGGCGTGCCCGGAGCCGTCGATCCGCACCTCGATGCGCGGGACCATGAGGTGTGCGAGCGTGGTCCGCTCGGGGACGTGTGCGACGGCGTCCAGCGCCCAGGCGCAGAACTCGAAACCGATCCAGCCGTAGGCGTTTCGGCCGCCGAGCGGCAGCCGGGCGAGCGCCTGGTCGAGCACGGCGGCCGGGCGGCCGGACCATGCCTCTGCCGTCGTCTCGCCCTGCCAGGAGACCCGCAGTTCGTCGATGTCGAGCTCGATCCCGCCGATGGGGTCGGCGGCGAACACCCATTCACCCTGGCGCTCGTAGATCACGTACTCGCCGAAGCGGTCCGCCCCCGCGAGGCGTGACATCGCTGCCGCCGGATCGGTTACCAGCTCCGCGCGCACGCGCTCGTCCGTTGTCGACAACGATCCTCCAAAGGTAAAGCTGACCTAACTACGGGAGGTAAGGTTAGCATTACCTGGCTTTACGCGCGCTTGTGCCGCAACGCACACCGGCCCCCGACGCCTATCACCCGAATCGGATTCGACTCGCTGCCCGACTTCCCTGCGCGGATCGCCGCCGAGGGCTTGAATAGGAGTGTCGTTCAACGCGGAGGGACCGGATGATCGAGGACAGCGGCAGCACCGGCGGTGCCACCACCGCGCCTGCCACCCGGCCGGGGCGCGGGGCTCCGGCGCCGGTCTCGGTGGTGGCGCTGGTGGATTCGGCGTCGGCGGTGGAGCGCGAGCTGATCGGCGAGTGGATCGCCGCGGGCGGCCTGGCCGCGGAGGCGGGCAGCGCGGCGCCGGTCACCCAGATCGACCTGGACGCGGGCGCCATCGCCACCCGGCTGGCCGGGCGCAGGGACGACCCGCTCGTGGTACCGGTGCGGGTGCTCTGGCTGCCGCCGGAGCGCGATGGCGTGCGCCGGGTGACCTTCACCGACCTCGCGCTGCTCACCAACCCGCGCAAGCCGAACCGGCTGGTCCAGCGCAAACTGCTGGGCAGCTCGCCGGAGCGGCACCGGGTGCTCACCGGGCAGCCCGCCTACCTGAGCGAGCTGCGGCTGAACAACCCGGAGGCCGCCGCGCTGCACCGCACCGGCCAGTCGGAGCCGTTCGCCCGCGCGGTGGTGCGCGCGGCGGTGGTGGCGCTGGAGCGGGCCGAGCGCTCGGTGATCGGCGACCGGTACAAGGTGCCGCAGCTGGTTGCCGAGGAGATCCTGGACTCCCCCGACTTCCTGCGCAGGCTGGAGGCGATCGCCGACGCCGAGGACGCCGACCCGCGCGAGGTGTACCGGCGGGCGGAGAAGGGGCTGCACGAGCTGGTCGCGGCGCAGAGCAGGCTGGTCTCCGACCTGTTCACCCAGGCCATGCGGCCGGTGCACGCCTCGACCTGGAACGTCGACTCCGACGATTCCGGGCTGGCCGGGCTGCGCGACCTGAACCGGCGCTACCCGCTGGTCTTCCTGCCCTCGCACCGCTCCTACGTGGACGCCTTCGTGCTCGGCGACGTGCTCGCCCGCAACGACTTCCCGCCCAACCACGTGATCGGCGGGGCCAACCTGAGCTTCTGGCCGATGGGTGCGATCGCGCGCCGCACCGGCACCGTCTTCATCCGGCGCAGCTTCGGCGACGACGAGGTCTACAAGGCGGTGGTCGAGGAGTACTTCGCCTACCTGCTCAGCAAGCGCTTCAACATGGAGTGGTACTTCGAGGGCGGCCGCACGCGCACCGGCAAGCTCCGGCCGCCGCGGTACGGGCTGCTCAACTACCTGGCCGCCGCGGTCCGCGCGGACCGGGTGGAGGACGTCCTGCTCGTCCCGGTCTCGATCACCTACGAGCGGCTGAACGAGCTCGGCGCCATCGCCACCGAGCAGGTCGGCGGCAAGAAGAAGGCGGAGGGGCTGGGCTGGCTGGCCCGCTACATCCGCAACCAGCAGCACTCGGCCGGGCACGTCTATGTGCGCTTCGGCGAGCCGCTCTCGGCGCGGGACCGGCTCGGCGCGCACGGCGACCCGCTGCACAACCCGCCGGTCACCATCCCGCTGCACACCACCAACGGCACCGCGGCCGCCGACGACCCGGCGCGCGCCGAGCGCGAGGAGCGGGAGCGGCGCGCGGTGCAGCGGCTCGCCTTCGAGGTGGCGGTCGGCATCAACGCCGTCACCCCGGTCACGGTGAACGCGCTGGCCACGCTGGCGCTGCTCGGCGTGCAGGAGCGGGCGCTCACCCTCGGCGAGGTGCGCGCGCTGCTGGCGCCGGTGCTGGACTACATCGTCGAGCGCGACCTGCCGCGCGGCGAGCTCGGCGCGCTGCGCGAGGAGGCCAGCCTCGCCGTCGTGCTGGAGCAGCTCTCGCTGGCCAGGGTGGTCACGGTGTTCCGGGGCGGGCTGGAGCCGGTGTACTCGATCCAGAGCGGCGCGCATCTGGAGGCGGCGTTCTACCGCAACAGCGCGGTGCACTGGTTCGTCAACCGCGCCATTCTGGAGCTCGGCATCCTTGCCGCGGTCACCGCGGACGCCGACCCGCAGCCCGCCGCGGAGCCGGACCCGCTGAACGCGGGCTGGGACGAGGCGTTCCTGCTGCGCGACCAGCTCAAGTTCGACTTCTTCTTCCCGGAGCGCAAGGAGTTCGCCGACCAGCTCACCGCGGAGATGCTGCTGGTCGATCCGGACTGGCGGAGCAGGCCGCGGAGCACAAGGGGCCGGGAGGTGCTCGGCAGGCTCACCTCGTCCGGCTTCATGATGGCGCACCGGGTGCTGCGCGCCTTCTTCGACGCCCAGCTGGTGGTGGCCGAGCGGCTGGCCGCGCGCGATCCCGGAGTCGCGGTGGATCGCAAGGACCTGGTCGCGGAGTGCGTCGCGGTGGGCAGGCAGATGCTGCTGCAGCAGCGGCTGCACAGCCCGGAGTCGGTCTCGACCGAGCTCTTCGGCACCGCGCTGAAGCTCGCGGACAATCGCGGGCTGCTCGACCCGGCCGATGGGCCGGAGGCGCGGGCCGACCTGGCGGTGCGGCGCGAGGAGTTCGCCGCGCGGCTGCGCATCCTGGCGGCGCGAATCGGCCAAGCGGCGGCGCTCGACCCGTCCAACCGGGCGTCCCTGGACCGCCGATGAGCGCCACGCGCACAATCGTCGCGATGCGACCGCGCCCGATGAGCGCCACGCGCACAGCCGTCGCGTTGCGACCGCGCCCGATGAGCGCGACGCGCGCGGCCCGCCGATCCCGGCCGTCGGAGTCGCGGCGATGAGCGAGGCCGCGCACCGCGACGATTCCCCCGCGGCTGCCGAGCCCGCCCGCTCGGTCGACGCGCTGCTGGAGGCGATCCGCACCGGCCCGCAGGGGCCGCAGGTCGGCGCCTTCTTCGACTTCGCGGGCACCGTGGTGGACGGCTTCCGCAGACCGGGCCCACTGCGGAGGTTCACCGGACGCCGCCGCCCGCACGACGCCGCGCACACCCTGCGGGACAGCATTCGGACCGGCACCACCGACGGCGAGTACGGCCAGTTCCTCCAGGCCGCCCAGCACACCCTCGCCGGCTGCACCGAGGACGACCTCACCGCCGCGGGCCGCGCCCTCTTCCGCACGGAGCTCTACGAGCAGGTCTTCCCGGAGGCGTGGCTGCTGGTGCAGGCGCACCGCGAGGCCGGGCACACCGTGGTGCTGATCAGCTCACTCACCCGTTTCCAGCTGCGCCCGGTCGCCGACGAACTCGGCATCGAGCACCTGCTCTGCACCGAACTCGCGGTCGATGGCGGCGCGCTCACCGGCTACCTCGACGGCAAGCCGCTCTGGCGCAGCGGCAAGGCCGACGCCGCGCTGGCCTTCGCGCAGGCGCGCGGCATCCAGCTCGGGAACAGCTGGGTCTACGCCGACAGCCTGGCCGACCTCCCGCTGCTCGAGCTCGCGGGCCGCCCGGTCGCGGTGGCGCCGGACTCCCGGCTCGCCCTGGTCGCGGCCGAGCGGCGCTGGGCGGCGCCCACCTTCCGGCCGCGGCGCCCGCCGACCCCCCTCGACGCCGTGCGCACCGCGGCCGGCTTCGCCGCCATGCTCGGCGGCGCGCTGCTCGGCGTGCTCGCCCGCAGCTACACCGGCGAGCGCAGCAAGATGGCGGACGGGTTGCTCGCCTTCGCGACCAGGGGCGTGCTCACCACCACCGGGGTCCGGCTGCGGGTCACCGGCACCGAGCACGCGCGCGGCCCGCGCCCCGCCGTCTTCCTCTTCAACCACCAGAGCCAGTACGACGTCTTCATCGTGCCGCGGGTGCTGAACGGCGGGGTCACCGGCGTCGGCAAGCAGGAGCTCACGAAGAATCCGATCTTCGGCCCGCTCATGCGCTTCGTCGGGGTCACCTTCATCGACCGCACCAGCACCGACAGCGCGAAAGCCTCGCTCGCCCCCGTGGTGCGGACGCTGGGCGAAGGGCTCTCCATCGCCATCGCGCCGGAGGGCACCCGCTCGTACACGCCGCGGCTCGCCCCGTTCAAGAAGGGCGCCTTCCACATCGCCATCCAGGCAGGCGTCCCGATCATCCCGATCGTGATCCGCAACGCGGGCGAGGTCTGCCGCCGGAACGCCGCGGTCGCGCGCCCCGGCGTGGTGGATGTGGCGATCCTGCCGCCGATCGACGTGTCGGGCTGGGATCCGGCCGCACTGGACGAGAAGGTAGAGCAGGTGCGCAGGCAATATCTGCACACCCTGCTGCACTGGCCGGGACAAAAAGACTTGACCTGAAGGATCCTCGAGGTTTCAGTATGAGTGGGCAGAGCCGGAGCCGCTCCGGCGCCCGAGGGAGGGAGACCCCACCGTGACCACCGCTTCCACCACACCGAGCCGAGTCCCCGCGCTGAGCCGCCCCGTCGCGGTACTCGGCCCGACCATCGCCGCCGTCGTCGCCAACCTGATCATCTGGGCCATCGCCAAGGCGGCGGGGGTGAACTTCGAGGCCACCAACAACGGCGAGGTGGGCGAGGTGCCCGCGAGCGGCATCGTCTTCATCACGGCGGCGCCGATGCTGGTCGGGCTGACCGCCGCGGTGCTGCTCGCCTACCGCTGGCCCGGCATCCTGCGGATCGCCGCGATCGTCGGGTCGGTGCTGGCCATCCTCACCATCGGGCTGACCATCGCCACCGACTTCGATCTGTCGTCCACCATCGCGCTCGCGCTCATGCACGTCACGCTGGTGCCCGCCATCGTGATCGGGCTGGAGGGGCTGCGGCGCAAGCTGGCCGAGCAGGGCAAGGCAGCCTGATCACGAGGTCCGGCGCCCGTGCCAACCCGGCGCGGGCGTCAGACCTTGCGGTTGAAGAGCAGCTTCCACGGCATGAGCGCCGACTCCAGCTGCACCGCGAAGCTCATCTTGGAGTCGCCGATGGTGCGCTCCTCGAAGCGGATCGGCACCTCGGCGATGGTGTAACCGCGCTTGACGGTGCGGTAGTTCATCTCGACCTGGAACGAGTAGCCGTTGCTGCGGATCGAGCCGACCTCGATGGCGCGCAGTGTGTCGGCCTTCCACGCCTTGAAGCCCGCGGTGGCGTCCTTGACACCGAGCCGCAGGATGGCGTTGACGTAGAAGTTGGCCCAGGCGGAGAGCGCCTTGCGGTACCACTTCCACTCCTCGGCGGTGGAGCCGCCCGGCACGTAGCGGGAGCCGAGGACGACGCCCGCGTCGGTGTCGCGCAGCTTCTCCAGCATCGCCGGGATCACCTCGGCCGGGTGCGAGAGGTCGGCGTCCATCTGGATCACCACGTCGGCGCCCTCGTCGAGGGCGCGGGTGATGCCCGCGATGTAGGCCCGGCCGAGGCCGTCCTTCTCGGTGCGGTGCAGCACACCGACGACGGCGGGCAGCTCGGCGGCGAGCTTGTCGGCCACCTCGCCCGTGCCGTCCGGCGAGTTGTCGTCCACGACGAGGATGTGCAGGTCGGGGATGGACAGCGACGTCAGCCGCTCCACCGCGACCGGCAGATTATCCCGCTCGTCGTAGGTCGGCACAACAACGGTAACCCTCAAGGGTCGCCCTCCCAGCTCACCTGTTCACGCGCCGCGGGCATGAAGACCCGCGAGCGTTCGCCTGATTCCGGGGAAACGGTACTCGATCCGCGCGCGGGGAAGCCGGGCGGCGGGGTGGGTTCAGCCGCCCTCGCTCCAGTTCCGGTCGGAGCGGTCGGCCTGTTCGTTTCGCGCCCTTGCGATTTCCAGCGCGCGCTCGGCCGTCGCCTGGTCCGGGTAGGGGCCCATCCGGTCCCGGAACCAGCACTGCCGCCCGCGCTCGGCCCTGTTGTGCTTCAAGCAGTAGTACCAGCGTTCAGCCATGCTCTCAGCATTCCACCGGAGCGGGCTCCCTACACGGGACTCACGCGAACGACCGGCTCGGTAATTTTGACCCGAGTTCATCTCAGGGCCGCTATGGTTACGTGTTCACACCTAGCGTATGGGGGCACTCGCTGATGACCGTCGATACCGGAGCGCGCCGGGAGAGCCCGCGATCCAAGCGAAGCACCATCCTCGCGGTCGCGATCGACCAATTCGGCCGGGTCGGCTACGACCACACCAAGTGGGCGTCGATCGCGGACGAGGTCGGCATCGGCCAGACCGCGCTCTACCACTACTTCGAGTCCAAGGCGCACTGCCTGCTCACCATCATGCGGCTGGAGCTCGCCGACACGGTCGAGCGCTTCGACGCCGCCACCGACGGCATCGACGACCCGGCCGCCGCGCTGCGCGCCGCCGCCGCCGGCGCGCTGGCCGCAACGCCGAGTGACGCGCTGCAGCGGCGCATCCTGCAGAACCACCTGGATCTGCTGGCCGCGCCGCGGCAGTCGGAGAAGGAGGAGGCCGAGCGGCTGCGCTCGCGCGGCCTGGTGCAGGAGATCGAGGCGCGCTGGGCCGAGCTGATCCAGCGCGGCATCGATGCGGGCGACTTCGCCGACGCCGATCCGCGCACCCTCGGCAGGCTGGTGCTCGGCATGGTCATCAGCGTGTGGCGCTGGTACCGCCCGGACGGCCAGCTGACCCTGGATCAGATCATCGAGACGGTGAGCGACGCCGCCGTCCGCGCGGTCCGCGGGTAGCGGGCCCGCCTCTGCCCCGGAAACGCGAAATCCCCCTGATCGGCGACGATCAGGGGGAATGTGGCCAGGGCCGGGATCGAACCGGCGACCTTCCGCTTTTCAGGCGGACGCTCGTACCAACTGAGCTACCTGGCCGCAGGCAACTGCGAAACGGCTGCCATACGCGAAGTGCCGGATTTCTCCGGCACTCGTGTGCGACCCTGACGGGACTCGAACCCGCGACCTCCGCCGTGACAGGGCGGCGCGCTAACCAACTGCGCCACAGGGCCTTACTTTGCTACCAACGACCCGAAGGCCGTACCCCCTACGGGATTCGAACCCGCGCTACCGCCTTGAAAGGGCGGCGTCCTAGGCCGCTAGACGAAGGGGGCTCGTTCCGGATCTCTCCGGATCGGCTTTCAACGTTGTCCGCTGGGAGCTCGCATAGCTTATGACAGACCGCCCCGGATTCCCAAACCGGCTGGTCAGATACCCAATCCGAGTTCTTCGAGCCGGGCGGATGCCTGCCAGCCGTTGCTGTGGAACTTATCTGCCCACTCCTGGGTGGCCATGGCCTCGATCACCACCTCCAGCGCCTCCTGGAACCGCGAGCGCAGATCGATCCCGCCGCCGAAGACGTCGATCAGGTACCGCTGGCCGGCCAGCGCGGCCGCCAGGGTCCGGGTGAACCGGTCCGGGTCGGCATCCGCGCGCAGCTGCCCCTGCTCCATCGCGCGCACCGCCAGTGTCTTGGTGGCGCGGCCGATGATCCGGCTGCCGCCGGTCTGTACGTCGCGATAGAAATCGGGCTCGATGATGAGCCGGTACTCGGCCTGCACGATGATGTCGTGCTGCAGCCGGAGCGCCATCTCGTCGATCATCCCGTGCAGAACGTCGAGCGGCCCGAGATCCGTTCGGGTGAGCCAACGTTCGGCGGATGCGCGATATCGCTCGATCGCCGTGTCGAGGACGGCGCGCGCCAGGTCCTCCTTGGAGTCGAAATGGAAGTACATCGCCCCCTTGGTCGCCCGCGACCCTTCCAGTATCCGATTGAGCGACGCCGCGGCGTAGCCGCTCTTCCCGAATTCAACGGCGGCGGACCTGATGATCGCCGCACGTGTCCGGCGGGCCCGCTCTTGCTGCCGTGCCATGCTCGAAACGCCTCCGAAGCTTACTCGCCGCCGCTGGCTAACCCCCCTTGGGAAGAAACCGGCAGCGCATAATGACGACTCTTGTTTACACTTCAACCTGGGTTTTCGCCCAATTACAAACTTTGGGTACGGAAACTCGGTATAAAACTCGAAACACACCAGCTGGTATAGTTCCTCTGCCCGGGTGCGCCGCAGGGGGTGCGCATCCGGGCGTTTTTCGTCTCGAATCGGCCTCCTCCTGCGGCGTTCGACTCCAGCGGTACCGCGATCGGGGGCCCCGATCGCGGCGCGGCCCGGGAGAGCCGTACACATCCCGAATCAATCACGATCCGCTCGCGCGCGGTGTTTCTCCCGAATTTCACCAGGCCGCCACCGTACCTGGAAACCGCATCCGGCACGTGGCAAACCGAGGGGTCTGCCGTCGCGATCGCCAGAATTCGCATTCCGGCAAACCGTCCGCAATCGGTTATAGGTGGCGAACTCACCGCTATTTCGGACCGAACGGAACGGGCGCCGGGCCACCGGCCCGACAGCTCCGCGCGGCCGGTTTCCGGCCCCGCACCGGCGCACCCGATCCGTTCCGGGCGCCCCCGCGCGCCCGGCTGTCTCCCCCCGCAAATCCAAAGGCTTTGCTGGACAACATATTTCGATGATAGGCATGGACCGGAGCAGAGGCGAAGCCGGGGCTGCGGATTCCGGGGCACATCGACCCGATCCGGCGCCGCGTTACCCGAGCGGCTCGCGCCACCTGCGGAATCCCCTCGCGCACGGTCGGTTCGGGCACGCGGAACGGCTTCCGAACGGAAGGACCGCGAATATCGGAGCGATTCCCACCGCGGAGAAGATGTGATGCCCATCATTCCGAGGCAAGCACGCCGAAGCGACCGAAGCGGAGTGGTGAGCGTCCTCGACCGGGGGAACCTGGAGCGTGGTGCCCCCTGTAGGACTCGAACCTACGACCTAGTGATTAAAAGTCACCAGCTCTACCAACTGAGCTAAAGGGGCTCGGTCGGACACAGTACCCGACCACCACGCGCGGGCACGAGCAGGATTCACCGCCACCTCTACACATTTGCCTTATCTCGCCAGAAGCTCTCCGGCCCCGCCGGGCGAGCGCCGCGCCAGCAAAAGCTACCGACGGGTAGCAGGATCGCGGCCCCGTTCGGCGGCCCGCCGGGACTCCCCGCGGCGCCGGAATCCGCCGATGCCAGGCGGATACCGCCACCCCACCGCGCTCCCGGCGCCTGCGGGCCGCCGGTCGGATCCGGTGAGAGCCCCGCTCCCGCGCTGTAACCCAGGCCACGCCCAGCTAACGACGGGGCCCGCCGGACGATAGTCCACGGAACGCCGCGGAGCCCTAGAATCGGGGTGGTCGCCCCCCTGGTTCAGGGGGCGATACGGACGTGGTCGGAGCGGCCTGACGGTAGCGGACAGCACCCGAAGATGCGTTTCGCATCACACCTACGGTGCCGTAAGGTATGGCCGCATCGGCTTCGGTCTACCGTGGAAAACGACCCGAACGACCGCACGCACCGACTGAGAAGGGCACAAGACACTATGGCAAGGGATCTGACTCAACTCGAGCTTCTGACAGAGTTGGAGCCGGTTGCCGAAGAGAACGTCAACCGGCACATCTCCATGGCCAAGGAATGGCACCCCCACGACTACGTGCCGTGGGACGAGGGCCGCAACTTCGCCGCCATGGGCGGTGTGGACTGGGCGCCGGAGCAGTCCCACTTGAACGAGGTCGCCAAGGCGGCCATGATCACCAACCTGCTGACCGAGGACAACCTCCCCTCCTATCACCGGGAGATCGCGGAGAACTTCTCGCAGGACGGCGCGTGGGGCACCTGGGTCGGGCGCTGGACCGCCGAGGAGAACCGGCACGGCATCGTGATGCGGGACTACCTGGTGGTCACCCGCGGTGTCGATCCCGTCGCCCTCGAAGAGGCGCGGATGATCCACATGACCAACGGCTTCGCCTCCCCCACCGAGGCCGACGCCGGCTTCCTGCACTCGGTCGCCTACGTGACCTTCCAGGAGCTGGCCACCCGGGTCAGCCACCGCAATACCGGCAGGGTGTGCGACGACCCGATCGCCGACCGCATGCTGCAGCGCGTCGCCGCCGACGAGAACCTGCACATGATCTTCTACCGCAACCTCTGCGGCGCGGCGCTCGACCTCTCCCCCGATCAGGCGCTGGACGCGATCACCCTGATCCTGGAGAACTTCCAGATGCCGGGCGCGGGCATGCCCAACTTCCGCCGCAACGGCGTACTGATGGCCAAGCACGGCATCTACGACCTGCGCCAGCACCTCGAAGACGTGGTCAACCCGGTGCTGAAGAAGTGGCAGATCTTCGAGCGCGACGATTTCAGCCCGCGCGGCGAAGAGGTCCGCGAGCGGCTCGCGAAGTTCCTGGAGAAGCTGGGCGCCGACGTGCTCAAGTTCGAGGAGCAGCGCGACCGCATGCTGGCCCGCGAGGCCAAGAAGCGCGAGCTGGCGACCACCGGCAGCTGACGCCACGGACCCCGGCACCGCCGGGCAGCTGCCCGGCGGTGCCACACTGGTAACCGTGACGACGCTGGAAGCCGCGACCGCGGCAGCAACGGGCAACGCGCTGCGGATCGGCCCCTACCCGGTCGATCCGCCGGTGGTGCTGGCCCCGATGGCGGGCATCACCAACCTGGCGTTCCGCAAGCTCTGCCGCGAGTTCGGCAGCGCGACCTCGCTCTACGTCTGCGAGATGATCACCGCGCGGGCCATCGTGGAGCGGAACGAGAAGACGCTGCACATGATGTCCTTCGACGCGGACGAGCACCCCAGGTCCATGCAGCTCTACGGGGTCGACCCGAAGACGCTGGCCGAAGCGGTACGGATCGTGGCGGGCGAGGGCTGGGCCGACCACATCGACATGAACCTCGGCTGCCCGGTGCCCAAGGTGACCAGGCTCGGCGGCGGCGCGGCGCTGCCCTACAAGCGCTCGCTCTACGCCGAGATCGTCAAGGCCATGGTGCGCGCCGCCGAGCCGTACGGCGTCCCGGTGACCATGAAGTTCCGGATCGGCATCGACGACGAGCACCACACCTACCTGGACGCGGGGCGGATCGCCGAGGCCGAGGGCGCTCAGGCGGTCGCGCTGCACGCGCGGACCGCGGCCCAGCGCTACTCCGGGCAGGCGGACTGGACCGCCATCGCGAAGCTCAAGGAGCACGTGACCACCATCCCGGTGCTCGGCAACGGCGACATCTTCGCCGCCGCCGACGCGGTGCGGATGATGGCGGAGACCGGCTGCGACGGCGTCGTGGTCGGCCGCGGCTGCCTCGGCAGGCCGTGGCTCTTCGCCGAGCTGGCCGCCGCGCTGCGCGGCGAGCCCATGCCGGAGCCGCCGAACCTGGGCCGGGTCGGCGAGGTGCTGTATCGGCACGGCGCGCTGCTCACCGACCACGACGGCGAGGACAAGGCCATGCGCGATCTGCGCAAGCACATGGCCTGGTACCTGATGGGGTTCCCGGTCGGCTCCGAGCTGCGGCGCGCCTTCGCGACCGTCTCCCGGCTGTCCGAGCTCGCCGGGCTCGTCGAGCAGCTGGACCGGGAGGCGCCCTTCCCCCGGGACGCGGAGGGGCCGCGCGGGCGGCAGGGTTCGCCGGGCAAGGTCGCGCTGCCGCACGGCTGGCTGGACGACCCCGACGACCCGGCGGTTCCGCACGCCGCGGACGTCATGCACAGTGGCGGTTGATCGTTGCGTGCGGCAGAAGTGGCCTGCCGTGGCGTAATCGTTATCATTGCGGCATCGGTCACGCCGGTCGACACGGCCTGATGCGGCAGCAGGGATCGGGAAAAGCGAGGTTCGTAGGTGGCTGACGATCGGCAGGGGCGTTCGCCACGTCCGGGAGGCCGCCCCCCTTGGGAGCGGTACCCGGCCGGGAGCGAGCCCGAGGCGGACGGCGCGCACTCGTCCCGCCGGTCCAGGCACTCGGAGGACGGTGACGAGTCGGCGTCGGCTCCGCTCACCGTGCACGACCTCGTGCAGAAGGTCGACAGTGAGCGGGTCGCGCGGCGACGGCGGCCGGATTCGCAGGGCGAGCAGCGCAGGCCGAGCGGGCAGGGTGCCGCGCGGCGGGAGCCGCCACCCGCGCGCGGCAGGGGTGGCTCGCCGGTCGCGGGGGATATCGCCGGTGCCGCACCGGCTCCGGGGCGGCCGAGCGATCCCGGGCGGCCCGCTCCGGGGCGGCGCGCTCCGAGCCGCGAAGATCCGCCTCGGGCAGGCGGGCGGGGGGCCCCCGGACGCCAGGCGCCGGCACCGGACGAATCAGCCCGTCGACAGCCCCCCCAACGGCCGACCCCCGCCCGCGACGACGTCGCCCGGCCAGCGGGACGCCAGGCTCCCGCCCGCGACGAGCCCGCCCCTCCCCCCGGACGCCAGGCGCCCGGCCGCGCCGAGAAGCCAGCCCCCGAACCCGCCGCCGACTCCACCCGGGTGCACCGGCAGGCACCGGCCGCGGGCCCGTCCCGAGCCAGGGCGGAGAAGGGCCGCAAGCCCCCGGTACCACCGCGCGGCCCGGTCGCCGACGAACCCGCCGAGGACGTCACCGAGGAGATCCCCCCGATCGAGCCGGGGCCGGAGCCGCGCAAGACCGGCGACGCCCCGCGCGGCCGGAAGGCGCGCAGCGCGGAGCAGCCGCGCGCGGTCGGCCCGCGGAAAGCGGGCGCCACCGGCGTCAAGAGCAAGCGGGGCCGCTTCGCACTGCGGTCGTCCGTGGCCGCGGTCGCGGTGATCGCCCTGCTCACCACCGGCGGCGGCTGGAGCTACCTGCGCGCGACCGACAGCGGCTTCACCCAGGTCAATGCCCTTGACGAGAACCCGGAGGACGTGCTCGACTCGGACCTGCAGCTCGGCGACGAGAACTTCCTGATCGTCGGCACCGACACCAGGGCCGGGGTGAACGGCGACATCGGCGCCGGCACGCTGGAGGACGCCGAGGGCGCCCGCGCCGACACCGTCATGCTGGTCAACATCCCCAAGAACCGCTCCCGCGTCGTCGTCGTCTCCTTCCCGCGCGACCTGGACGTCACCCGCCCGCAGTGCCAGGGCTGGGACAACGACAACGGCACCTACACCCAGGAGACCTTCCCCTCCGCCATGGGCGACAAGCTGAACGCGGTCTACGCGCTAGGCGGCCCGCGCTGCCTGGTGAACGTGGTCCGCAAGATGAGCGGGCTCAGCATCAACCGCTTCATCGGCATCGACTTCGCCGGCTTCGAGGCCATGGTGGACCAGGTCGGCGGCGTCGAGGTGTGCAGCACCAAGCCGATCATCGACGACACCCTCGGCACCATCCTGGAGACCTCGGGCAAGCAGATCGTGAGCGGCCAGACCGCGCTGAACTACGTCCGCGCCAGGCACGTCTACGGCGAGGAGCGCAGCGACTACGACCGGATCAACCGGCAGCAGAAGTTCCTCGCCTCGCTGCTGCGCGGCGCGCTCTCCAGCAAGGTGCTGCTCGACCCCGGCAAGATGAACGGCTTCGTCTCCGCCTTCACCAGCCACACCTTCGTCGACAATGTGCGCAGCCAGGACCTGCTCATGCTCGGCCGCTCGCTGCAGAAGATGAGCGCGGGCGCGGTCACCTTCCTGACCATCCCGACCGCGGGCACCACCTCCTACGGCAACGAGATCCCGCGCGACACCGACATCAAGGCGCTGTTCCGCGCGGTCATCGACGACCAGCCGCTGCCGGGCGAGCAGAAGGCGCCGGAGATCACCACCGAGGCGGAGCCCGCGCCCGCCGAGCCGACGGCCAAGCTCACCGCCGTCGACCCGAGCATCGTCTCGGTGCAGGTGTCGAACGCCTCCGGGATGGAGGGCTCCGCGCAGCGCACCGCCACCAAGCTGAGCACGCAGGGCTTCGGCATCTACACCACCTCGAACTACGCGGGCGGGACCTCGCCGAGCACGAAGGTCAGGTACGCCACCGGGCACGAGGCGGAGGCGGCGACGGTCGCCAGCTCGATCCCGGGCGCCAGCCTGGAGCGCGCCGACGAGCTCGGCAGCATCATCGAGCTGGTGCTCGGCGAGAGCTACGCGGGCACGGTGGTGCCGCCGACCCCGGTCGGGACCACGTTGCCGAGCGTGCCGCTGGGCACCCCGGCGAGCGCCGCGCCGGTCGCGCTCCCCTCCGACCTGGAGCACATGAACGCCGCCGACGACACCTGCAAGTAGCGGTTTGCCGGGAATGCGCCCGGACCGGGCGCATCACCCGCCATTCACCCGTCGTTGGTGACGCGGAAAGTCGCGGACACTAGTCTCTGCCCATGCGTGTCATCTACAACGAGCAAATGGCCGACCTCGCCGATCTCCTCGGCGAGATGGCCGGACTCGCGGGCGCCGCCATGGAGCGGGCCACCCAGTCGCTGCTGCAGGCCGACCTCGGGCTGGCCGAACAGGTGCTCTCCCAGGACGACCGGATCGCCGAGATGATCAGCGACGCCGAGGAGCGCGCCTTCGCGCTGCTCGCGCTGCAGGCCCCGGTCGCGGGCGACCTGCGCCAGGTGGTGAGCGCCATCCAGATCGTGAACGACGTGAACCGGATGGGCGCGCTCGCCCAGCACGTCGCCAAGGTGACCAGGCGCAGGCACCCCGCGCACGCGCTGCCCGAGGCGGTGAACGGCTACTTCGCCGAGATGGGCCGGATCGCGGTCAGCATGGGCGCCAGCGCCAAGGAGGTGCTCGCGACCCGCGATCCCGAGCGCGCCCTCGAACTCAACGAGGAGGACGAGGCGATGGACGACCTGCACCGCCACCTCTTCACCCTGCTCATGGACCGGGACTGGAAGCACGGCGTCGCCGCCGCCGTCGACGTCACCCTGCTCGGCCGCTACTACGAGCGCTTCGCCGACCACGCCGTCGAGATCGGCCGCCGGGTCGTCTTCCTGGTCACCGGCGAGCTCCCCGTGAGCACCGACGAGAAGTAGTCGCACTCCGCTCGCCCGGCGTTCGCGCCGGGCGAGCCCCCCCATCGGACACGCGAAAGGCCCGCGCGCGAGCGCGGGCCTTTGTCGTCGCGGGCGGATCAGCCGAAGCGGCCGGAGATGTAGTCCTCGGTGGCGCGCTTCGACGGGTTCGAGAAGATCTTCTCGGTGTCGTCGATCTCGATCAGCTTGCCCGGCTTGCCCTGGGCCTCCAGGTTGAAGAAGCCGGTCTGGTCGCTGACCCGGGCAGCCTGCTGCATGTTGTGCGTGACGATCACGATGGTGAACTCCTTCTTGAGTTCCGTGATCAGGTCCTCGATCGCCAGGGTGGAGATCGGGTCGAGCGCGGAGCAGGGCTCGTCCATCAGCAGCACGTCGGGCGAGACGGCGATGGCGCGGGCGATGCAGAGCCGCTGCTGCTGGCCGCCGGAGAGGCCGCCGCCCGGCTTGTCCAGCCGGTCCTTGACCTCGTTCCAGAGGTTGGCGCCGCGCAGCGACTGCTCGGCCACCTCGTCCAGTTCCTTCTTGCCGCGCACGCCCTGCAGCTTCAGCCCGGCCACCACGTTGTCCCGGATGGACATGGTGGGGAACGGGTTCGGGCGCTGGAACACCATGCCGATGGTGCGGCGCACGCCGACCGGGTCCACCTGGGAGCCGTAGATGTCCTCGCCGTCGAGCAGCACGGCACCCTGGACGCTGGCGTTCGGGGTGACCTCGTGCATGCGGTTCAGCGAGCGCAGCACGGTCGACTTGCCGCAGCCGGATGGCCCGATGAAGGCGGTGACGCTGCGCGGAAGCACCGTGAGCGCGACATCGGCGACGGCGTGGAACTTGCCGTAGAAGATGTTCAGGTCTTTGACGTCGATACGCTTGGCCATTGTTTCGTTCCGCCTCTATCGGTTCCGCGTGAGCAGCTTGTTCACGACCGCGGCCGCCGCGTAGAGCGCCGCGATCAGCAGGATCAGCGTCAGGGCCGCGCCCCACACCCTGAGCCGGCCCGCCGGCTCGGGGTTCGCCAGCTCCTGGTAGATGAGCAGCGGCAGGGAGGCCATGTTGCCGTCGAACACGTCGGTGTTGATCGACTTGCTGTAACCGACCAGCACCAGCACCGGCGCGGTCTCGCCCATGACGCGGGCGAGCGCGAGCAGCATGCCGCTGAGCATGCCGGGCAGGGCGGTGGGGATGACGATCCGCACGATCGTCTTCCACTTCGGGATGCCGAGTGCATAGGACGCCTCGCGCAGCTCGTCCGGCACCAGCTTGAGCATCTCCTCGGTGCTGCGCACCACCACCGGCAGCATCAGCAGCACGAGGGCGAGCGAGACCGCGAAGGCGCTCTGCGGGAAGCCGAAGGTGGCGATCCACAGCGCGAAGATGAACAGCGCGGCGACGATCGATGGCACGCCCGCCAGGATGTCGACCATGAAGGTGGTGGTCTTGGCGAGCCAGCCGCGGCCGTACTCCACCAGGTACACCGCGGCCATGATGCCGAGCGGCACCGCGAGCACGGCGGCGATCAGGGTCTGCACGATGGTGCCGTAGATCGCGTGGTAGACGCCGCCGCGGCTCTGGTCCGGCAGCACGCCCTTCTGCGAGTTCAGCCACCAGTCGGAGCTGAGCACCGCCTCGATGCCGCTGGTGATGACCAGGCCGAGCACCCAGACCAGCGGGATGAGCGCGATCACGAAGCAGATCGCGACGACGACGGTGGCGATGTGGTTCTTGACCCTGCGGCCGGTGCTGATCGCCCGGAAGGCGGGCGCCTTGATCGGCTTGTCGAGTGTGGTGGTCATCAGCCGTTCACCCTTCCGCCGGACGCGACCCGCGCCAGCGCGTTGACGACGAAGGTCAGCGCGAACAGCACGAAGCCCGCCGCGATATAGGCACCGGTCGGCAGCGGCGCGCTGAACTCCGAGGCCGCCGAGGCGATCTTGGAGGCGAAGGTGTAGCCGCCGTCGAAGAGCGACCAGTTGCCCGCCTGCGACGCCGTGCGCAGCACGACGAGGACGGCGATGGTCTCACCGAGCGCGCGGCCGAGGCCGAGCATGGAGCCAGCGATCACGCCGGAGCGGCCGTAGGGAAGCACCGTCATCCGCACGACCTCCCACTTGGTGGCGCCGAGCGCCTGGGCGGCCTCGATGTGCGCCCGCGGGGTGAGGTTGAAGACCTCGCGGGCGACCGAGGTGATGATCGGCAGGATCATCACCGCGAGCACCACGCCCGCGGTGAAGATCGTGCCGCCGCCGGCCAGCGAGACGTTGCCGTCCGAGAAGAGGAAGAACCACCCGAGCTTGTCGTTCAGGAAGGTCTGCACCGGCTCGATCTGCGGAGCGAGCACCAGGAAGCCCCAGAGCCCGAAGACGATGGACGGCACCGCCGCGAGCAGGTCGACCAGCGTCGCGAACGGGCGGGCCACCTGCTTCGGCGCGTACTGGGTGAGGAACAGCGCGATACCGATACCGATCGGCACCGCGATCACCAGCGCGAAGATAGAGCTCAGCACGGTGACCATGAACAGGTCGCGAATGCCGAAGCGCAGGTCGTCGGCGTTCGAGGTGTTGAACTCGGTGCTGGTGAAGAAGTTGGCGTTGTTCGCCATGACCGATGGCACCGCGCGGATCAGGAGGAACAGCGCGATCAGGGCGATGGCGGCCACGATGGTCGCGCCCGCCGCCGTCGCCAGCGACCGGAACAGGACCTCGATCCGCTGGCTCGACGCCTTCTTCGTCCGGCCGGGGCCGGGCTCGTTGCTCGGCGGCTTCGTCATGGACGATGATTCTCCGCCCGCAGTCGGGCTCGTCGCGGTGGACGAGCCCTCGGCGGACACCTCAGGGTGCACGGTCATGGCCTACTCGATCAGGAAATCGCGTTGATGGCGGTGGTCAGGCGGGTCTTGAACTGGTCGGGGATCGGCACGTAGCCGCTCGCGTCCAGGCCGTCCTGCCCGTTGTCGATCGCCGAGGTGAGGAACGCCTTGACCGCGGTGGCGGTCGCGCCGTCCGTGTACTTCGAGCAGACGATCTCGTAGGTCGGCAGGATGATCGGGTACGCGCCTGCCGTGGTCGGCTTGTAGAACGAGGAGACGTCGAGCACCAGGTCGTTGCCCTGGCCCTTGATCTTCACGCTGTCGATCGCCTTGGCCGCGGAGGTGCTGGTCAGCTCGACCGGCTCCGGGCCGGCGGCGGTGACGATCCGCGCGACCGACAGGTTCTGCGACTTGGCGAAGGACCACTCGTTGTAGGTGATGGCGTTCTTGGTGTTCTTCACCGCGGCGGTGACACCCTCGTTGCCCTTGGCACCCTCGCCGACGCCGCCGTTGAAGGCCTTGCCGGTGCCCTTGCCCCACGCGCCGTTCGCGGCGGCGTCCAGGTAGAGCTGGAAGTTGTCGGTGGTGCCCGACTCGTCCGAGCGGAAGATGACCGCGATCGGGGCCGAGGGCAGCGTCGCGCCCGGGTTCAGCGCCTTGATCTCCGGGGCGTCCCAGGTCTTGATGGTGCCGTTGAACACCTTGGCGGCGGTGGCGCCGTCCAGCGCCAGGTTGGTCACGCCGTCGATGTTGTAGCTGACCGCGATCGGGCCGAAGACGGCGGGCAGGTTCCACGCCGGGGCCCCGCCGCAGCGCTCGGCGGCCTTGGCCACCTCGCCCTTGCTCTCGCTCAGCGGCGAATCGGAGCCGGCGAAGTCGGTCTGGCCGCCGAGGAACTCGTTGACGCCTGCGCCGGAACCACTCGAGGTGTAGTTCAGGGTCGAGCCGTCGCAGTTGGCCTCGTAGGCGGCGACGAAGCGATCCATCGCGTTCTTCTGCGCCGAGGAGCCGCTCGCCTTGAGGGCCTCCTTGCCACCGCAGGCGACGTCGACCGTCGAGCCGGTGTTCTCCGTGGTGTTGTCATCGCTACCACAGGCGGAAAGGACCATGGCCCCTGCGGCCAGCACACCGACAAGGGCGCTGCTGCGCTTGAACTTCACTATTCCTCCGGAATCGCATGCGACACGCCCGGTCCCTCACCGACCGAGCGGGTGTTCTGGTGCGGAGCGTTCGCGGGGAACTTGCGCACCAGGGCAGCCACCGAGCCGCCCGTACACAAAGTAAGGTCGCCCGGTTGACAGTTGGACCAGGCTGAGTGAACGGAAAATGAACACACCGGCGCGGGCGCGGAGGCTCCCTTACGATTTGCCGTCCGTTTACTGGAGCGTCTCCAGGACGACCGTCAGGCGACCGGCGCGGCGTAGGCGACGTCCACGTGCGCGGGCGCGAAGCCGAGCCGGGTGTAGGTGCGGACGGCCGCGGTGTTGTCCGCCTCGGTGTAGAGCAGCACCTCGCCGAGGCCGCGCGCGCGAAGGTGGTGCAGCCCGGCCAGGGTCAGCAGCCTGCCGAGCCCCCTGCCCTGCGCCGCCGGGTCGATCCCGACCACGTACACCTCGCCGACCGGAGGGCTCTCGTCGGAGTGCACCTTGGTCCAGTGGAATCCGAGCAGCCGCTCCGGATCGGCGGCGACGGTGGCGACGAAGAGACCTGCCGGGTCGAACCAGTCGGCCGCGCGCCTGGTCGCGATATCGCGCTCGGTCCAGCCGCCCTGCTCGGGATGCCAGTCGAACGCGGCGTTGTTCACCCGGAGCAGTTTGGCGTCGTCGGCCGCGCCCGCGCCGCCCGGACCGCGGTAGGTGCGCAGCACGATGCCGTCCGGAACGACCAGCTCGGGTAGCTCCGGCGTAGCCAGTGGCCGCCGCATCTGCCAGAGCTCGCGCGCGGTGCGCAGCCCGAGCCGCCCGGCCACCGCCTTCGCGGCGGGCAGGTCGCCGTGCGCCCACACCCGCGCGCCCGCGCCGCCCTCCGCCAATACGCGGGTGACCAGGGCGGATCCGATGCCGTGGCCGCGCGCGGCCGGGGCGACCGCCACCTCGGCCATGGCCGGGTGATCACCGTGCGCCGGAACGAGATTGGCGTACCCGGCGGGTTCGCCGCCGTGCCGGGAGACCAGGTGCCGCGCGCCTGCCGCGGGGTCGGCGAGCGAGAGCACGGCCGCCTCGGAGACCGGCGCGACGCCGTCCGCCGCGGTCGCCGCGGCGAGCAGTGCGCGCACGGCGGCGGCGGTCGGCTCGTCCAGCCGGTCGCTCCAGTCGGTGCCGGTCACTGCGCGGTGCCGTTGTTGACCGGGGCGAGCGGGGCGTCCCCGGCCGGCTGCTCGCCGTCGTCGGCGCCCGCGGGTTCGCCCTTGGCCGCGGTGCGGGACGGGCGGACGGCCTTGTACCCGACATTGCGCACGGTGCCGATCAGCGACTCGTAATCGCTGCCCAGCTTGGCGCGCAGCCGCCGCACGTGCACGTCGACCGTGCGGGTGCCGCCGAAGAAGTCGTAGCCCCAGACCTCCTGCAGCAGCTGGGCCCTGGTGAAGACCCGCCCCGCGTGCTGGGCCAGGTACTTCAGCAGCTCGAACTCCTTGTAGGTGAGGTCGAGCGGGCGGCCGCGCAGCCGCGCGGTGTAGGTGCCCTCGTCGATCACCAGCTCGCCCAGGGTGATCTTGCCGGTGTTCTCCGGGCTCGCGGCGCCGCCGTTGCGGCCGACCAGCAGCCGGAGCCTGGCGTCGAGCTCGGCCGGGCCGGTGCCGGGCAGCAGGATGTCGTCCAGACCCCAGTCGGCGTTCACCGCGACCAGCCCGCCCTCGGTCAGCACGGCGACGACCGGCACCGACGACCCGGTGCTGCCGAGCAGCCTGCACAGCCCGCGGGCCGCCGCCAGATCGGTGCGCGCGTCCACCAGGGCGACATCCGCGGTTCCGGCCTCGAGCAGCGAGGAGACCTCGGTCGGCGCCGGGCGCACGTGGTGCGCGAGCAGCGCTAGCGAGGGCAGTACCGACTCGGGGTTGGGGTCGGAGGTCAGCAGGAGCAGCTCCACAAGCCCTCCTCCATCTCGTGGCGCGCGGACCGGTCGGCCGCATCGCCGGGTCCACATCGCATCATCACAGGTGATTCCGGGAGAAAGATTAGCGCGTCGGTCCCGATAGTCCGGGTTCACACGGCCCGGAGGCCCCGGCGCGGGTGCCGATCGGGCCGCCGCGACTAGGGTCGAGCCATGCGCAAGCTGATCATCGGGCTGCTGGTACTCGCGGGACTGGTGGTGGTCGCCGACTTCGGGGTCGCCGCCTACACCGAGTACCGCGTGTCGCGCACGCTCCGCGACGGCGCCGACCTCAGCGCCGACCCGGAGGTCACCATCCACGGCTTCCCGTTCTTCGCCCAGGCGCTGGACGGCCGGTTCGAGACGGTCGACATCAGGGCCAGCGCCAAGCGGCCGGACCTGCCCGGCGAGATCGCGCTGGAGGCCACGCTCACCGGCGTGCACATGGAGGTCGGCGACCTCTCCGACGGCCGGGTGCGCAACATCCCGGTCGAGCGGGTCGCCACCAGGATGCGGATCGAGCCGACCGAGCTCGGCAGGCTCTTCGGCATCCCGGACCTGCAGGTGCACTCCAGGCCCGCGGACAAGTCGGACGGCACCGGCGGCTCGGGTGGGTCGGGGATGACCACCGCGGGCGCGCTGGTGCTCACCGGGACACTGCCCGAGCAGACCGGCGGGACGGCCGCCCCGTTCGGCGACGGCGAGTCCGAGAAGGTCAGCGTGATGGCCGATCTGCTGCTCGACGGCGACGAGGTGCGGATCGTGGCGACCGGCATGTACAAGGGCACCCTGGCCGACGCCACCCCGACCGCCGTGGTGCCGGAGGCGGAACGCCCGGCGGTGCTCGAGCGGTTCACCCGTACCATCGACACCGAGGAGCTGCCCTTCGGCGTGCGGCCGACCGAGGCGTTCGCGCTCGGCGGTCAGATCGTGGTGGAGGGCCGCGGCGAGAACGTGACGATCGATCTGGATCGGCTCGGCATCGGGCGCCGCTGATCGGCTCCTCCCGCCCGTTCGTCCCCGGAGAAAGCCGTCATGATCGAGATCGTCGTTCTGGTTGTGGTCCTGCTCGCCGCCGCCGCGGTCGGGTTCGCACTGCGGGCGCGCGAGGGCAAGCTGCGCGACGCCGCCCCCAAGGCGGTGACCGGCCCCGGCTCCGCGACCGACCGCCGCACCGAGCTGCTCGCCGAGGTCGGCGTCACCGGTGGTGGCCCCGCGGTGCTGCACTTCTCCGCCGAGTGGTGCGGGCCGTGCGCGGCGGTGCGCCGGGTGGTGGCGGGCGTCACCGAGGATCTGTCGGCGACGCCGCAGGCCCCGCAGGACATCGAGGTCGACATCGACGCCGAGCCCGCGCTGGCCCGCGAGCTGAACGTGCTCTCGCTGCCGACCACCTTCGTCTTCGACGCCGAGGGCAGGGAGCGCTTCCGCATCTCCGGCGTCCCCAAGGCCGACGCACTGCGCTCCGCACTGGTTCCGCTCACCGCGTGAAGTAACTCTGACCTGGCCGGAAACCCGGAAATTCCGGGTCTCCCGACGAATCCCCCGACGGACCCGGTAAACTTGACGTCGTGCAATCCGACCACGAGCTGATGCTCACCCGACGCCGCACGGTCGATCTGTGTCGGCTCGGGGGTTGTTGCTGCCTGTGCCGCTGAGCGGTCGGCCCCCTCAGAGTTCCTGACGCCGACCTGCGTTCACCGCGTGTGAGATCCCTCGATCCCCGGTGAACGGGCCCGATCCCAACCCGATCCGCCATAGAACTCACGCGCAGGAGATTCCCTTGGTTTCCGAAGCCACCCCCACCCGCACCTCCCCCGATGTGGTCGACGTCCGCGGCCCCCGCTTCGCGGCCTGGGTCACCAGCGCCGTGCTGGTGGTCGTCCTCGTGCTCGCGGCCTTCTCCCCGGTCGCGGCGGCGATCGTGCTGGCGGCGCAGGCCGTCGTGTTCGCCGTCGGCGCCGCGGTCGGCCCGAAGAACAGCCCCTACGGGCGGATCTTCCGCGCGGTGGTCGCGCCGCGGGTCGGCCCGCCCACCGAGACCGAGCCGACGCCACCGCTGCGGTTCGCCCAATTGCTCGGCCTGGTCTTCAGCGCCGTCGGCCTGCTGGGTTTCCTGGCCGGCTCCCCCCTCGTCGGTGTGATCTTCACCGGCTTCGCCCTGTTCGCCGCGTTCCTGAACGCCGCGTTCGGGATCTGCCTCGGCTGCCGGATCTATCCCCTGGTCGCCCGATTCCGCCGGACCCCGGCACCGAACTGACTCTGCACGTTCGTCGAAAGGAAAGTGCACATGGCTCGCTCCGATGTCCTGGTCTCCGTGGACTGGGCCGAAGAGAACCTCAACGCCCCCGGCGTCGTCTTCGTCGAGGTCGACGAGGACACCTCCGCCTACGACGGCGGCCACATCGCGGGCGCTGTCCGGCTGGACTGGAAGACGGATCTGCAAGATCCGGTCCGGCGCGACTTCGTGAACCAGGAGCAGTTCTCCGACCTGCTCTCGGCGCGCGGCATCTCGAACGACGACGAGGTCGTGCTCTACGGCGGCAACAACAACTGGTTCGCGGCCTACGCGTACTGGTACTTCAAGCTGTACGGCCACAACAACGTCAAGCTGATCGACGGCGGCCGCAAGAAGTGGGAGCTGGACGGCCGTCCGCTCTCCACCGACGCGGTGAGCCGCCCGGCCACCCAGTACAAGGCCTCCGCGCCGGACCTGTCGATCCGCGCCTTCCGCGACGAGGTCATCGCCGCGATCGGCACCAAGAACCTGGTCGACGTGCGCTCGCCCGACGAGTTCTCCGGCAAGATCCTGGCCCCCGCGCACCTCCCGCAGGAGCAGAGCCAGCGCCCCGGCCACATCCCCGGCGCCATCAACGTGCCGTGGAGCAAGGCGGCCAACGAGGACGGCACCTTCCGGTCCGACGCCGAGCTGGCCGAGCTCTACAAGGAGGCCGGGCTGGACGGCGAGAAGGAGACCATCGCCTACTGCCGGATCGGCGAGCGCTCCTCGCACACCTGGTTCGTGCTGCAGGAGCTGCTCGGGCACCAGAACGTCAAGAACTACGACGGCAGCTGGACCGAGTACGGCTCGCTCATCGGTGCCCCCATCGAGCTGGGAGCGTGACGACCATGTGCTCAGCACCCACCCAGGGACAGGACATCCCGGCAGGCGTCGACGTCGAGAAGGAGACGGTCATCACCGGCCGCGTTCTCGCCGAGGACGGCCAGCCGGTCGGCGGCGCCTTCGTGCGGCTGCTCGACGGCAACGGTGACTTCACGGCCGAGGTCGTGGCCTCCGGCACCGGCGACTTCCGCTTCTTCGCGGCGCCGGGCAGCTGGACGCTGCGCGCCCTCTCCTCGACCGGCAACGGCTCCGCCGAGGTGGCGCCGGAGGGCGCCGGAATCCACAACGTGGACGTGACCGTCGCCAAGTGACGTGTGCCGGACGGCCCCGGGGTTCCGCGGAACCCCGGGGCCGTTCGCATGTCCGGGGCCGTCCGCGCGGGCCTGCGGCCGGGCCGATAGACTCGCTCCGTGGTCCTCTTCTTCGAGCTTCTGCTGGTGGCCGTGTCCATCCTGATCGGATGGTTCGGCCTGTACGTCTTCTACCGGTTGTTCACCGAATCATGAGCGAACTCGCGAGCGAGGGTCCGGATCCGAGCGAGCGAGCGAGTGACACGGAGAACGGTGCGGTGCCCGCCGCCCGGCTCAGCGGCGACGCAGCCGTCGCCGGTGCGGTCGAGCGGTCCAAGTCGACCAGCGGCCGGAACATTCCGACGCTGCCCGATCTCCCCTTGCCCGACGACACCGCGAACCTGCGCCTCGGCCCCGATCTGAACCCGGCCATGCTGGCGCTGCTCCCGATGGTCGGCGTGTGGCGCGGCGAGGGCGAGGGCAACGAGCCGGGCCGGGGTGACTACCGGTTCGGCCAGCAGATCGTCGTCTCGCACGACGGCGGCGAGTACCTGGCCTGGGAGTCCCGCTCCTGGTTCATCGAGACCGACGGCTCCTACGGCGGCCCCGATCTGCGCGAGACCGGCTTCTGGCGGGTCGGCGTGGACGGCAAGGACGAGGTCATCGAGCTGCTGCTCACGCACAGCAACGGCATCGTCGAGCTCTTCTACGGCCACGCGCTCACCCAGTCGTCCTGGGAGCTCGCCACCGATGTGGTGATCCGCAGCCAGTCCGGCATCGTCGTCGGCGGCGCGAAGCGGCTCTACGGCATCGTCGACGGCGGCGACCTGGCCTACGTCGAGGAGCGCGTCGTCGCCGACGGCCCCCTCCAGCCCCGCCTCTCCGCCCGCCTCCAGCGCTACGTCGGCTGAGTCAGCCGCGCCTACCGACTTCGGTCAGGTCGATATCGATCGGGAACGGCACGGAGCTGCGCAAGCGGTCGTGGAAGATTCCGGCGGGGCTGTAGCGGTCGGTCGCCGGGTCGATCTCGTAGAGGTAGGCGACGGCGTCGGAGCCGCGGCGTTCGATGCGCCAGTAGTGCGGGATGCCCGCCCTGGCGTACTTGACCGGCTTGGTGTCGCGATCGCGCTCCTCCGAGTCGGGCGAGACCGCTTGCACGGCGAGCACGACATCGGCGGCGAAGTAGTGGGTGGACGGTGCCTCGCGCTCGTACGCCTCCGCGCTCACGACGATCACGTCCGGCTTCGGCATCTGTCTGGCGCCGAGCTTCACCGTCATCTCCCGGTCGGCGCGCCACTGCGGCGGCGCCTGCCGATCGAGCTCCCGCAGGAATCGGGATACGACACGACTGTGCCACTTCTCCTGCGGGCTCACGAAGATGAGACTCCCGTCGATGAGCTCGGTGTGCCGGGGCAACCCGTCGAGCCGCACGAAGTCCTCGACGGTGAATCCGCCGGGCGGCGGGATCACCCAGTCGGGCAGCGGGTCGACGGTCATGACACAAGCCTAACGGCGGGCTGGAAAAGGGACGACCCCCGAGCTGTGCGGTGCCGACTTGGTCGGTGCCGCTCCCGGACGGACTGGCCGGGGGCTCGGGGGCCGGGTGACTGCCTGGAATTCGCTCGCGCAACGCGTAGGGAATTCCCGCAGCGGTGGCGCTAGCTGACAGCCACCTCACGTGTCCTTGAACTATGCATTCTGGGAACCACCTCCTTCCTCGTGTACCACGAATCTAGTAGCGGTTCAGGAAACCGGCAACGTATTTTCGCCGAGGGCGGACAGGTGCAGGACCAGGTCGGCGCGGTGGGTGTCCGGCAGCTGGTGGGTGACCACGACGACGGTGCGGCCGGGGGGCACCAGGGGGTCGTCCGGGTCGAGCAGGCGGCGGAGCAGGGCTGCGCCCGCCTCGGCCTCCAGGTGCTCGGTGGGTTCGTCGAGGAGCAGGACCTCGGCGGGGGCGAGCAGGGCGCGGGCCAGCAGGAGCCTGCGGCGCTGGCCGCCGGAGACCGCGGCGGCGCCGCCGGTGAGGACGGTGTGCAGGCCGTCGGGGAGGGTCGTCAGCCAGTCGCCGAGGCCGACCGCGCGGAGTGCCTCGGTGGCCTCGGGCTCGGTGATGTCGCCGCGGGCGACGCGGAGGTTCTCCAGGATCGAGGTGCCGAAGAGGTGGGCGTCCTCGGCGAAGAAGGTGGTGCCTGGTTCGGGGGTGTCGAAGAGGCCGGCCCAGTGCATGAGGAGGGTGGTCTTGCCCGCGCCGCTGGGGCCGATGACGGCGATTCGCTTCGCGTCGCGGGGGCGTTCGGGGAGGCGCAAGTCGGCGGGGTCGGTGGGCAGTTCGAGCCCGCGAGGCCGGTGCAGCGCGGCAGGGCCGGTGGGCGGGTCGAGCACACGGGGGCGGCGCAGCGCGGCAGGGTCGGCGGGCAGGTCGAGCGCGCGGGGGCGGTGCCGGGCGGCAGGGCTGGTGGGCGGGTCGAGCGCGCGGAGGCGGTGCAGGGCGGCGCGGCCGGTGGTGAGGGCTTGGGCGGCCGCGGGGAGTGCGGCCACCGCTTCGAAGGCAGAGAGGGGGACCAGGACGAGCATGGTGAGCGCCATGGGGCTCATCCCGGCGGGGGTGCCGCCGGTGGGGCCGTAGAGCGCCAGCCCGGTGAGCAGGGCGCCGAGCACGCTGACGCCGATGCTCGCCGGTAGCGCGGCGGCCGCCCAGGCGCTGCGGGAGGCGGCGCGGTCCTCGGCGGCGACGGCGCGGGCGCTCGCGGCGGCGGCCGCGGCCATGGCCTCGGGGAGGCGACCGGCGACCCGGAGCTCGGGCGCGTGGTCGAGCACGGTGACGGCGCGGGCGGTGAACTCGGCGCGGTCGGCACGCACCGCCCGCTCGGCGTCGGCGGCCGCGGTGGCGGCGAGCCACGGCGCGAGCAGCGCGGAGACCAGCAGTGCCGCCGCGAGGACGAGGGCGGCGAGCGGGGCGAGCAGGACGAGCAGCAGGACGGCGGCGGCCGAGAGCACCAGCGCGACCGCGCACGGCACGACGGCGCGGACCACGACGGCGCCGAGGTCGTCGATGTCGGCGCCGATGCGCACCAGCAGGTCGCCGCGGCGCAGCACGGTGGCGTCGGCGCGGTCGCGGCGGCGCAGCCAGGCCCGCGAGCCTGCCAGGGTGCGGTAGGTGGCGGTGCGGGCGGTGTTCTGCGCGCGCAGCGCGACATCGTGGGTGGCGAGGCGCTCCAGGTAGCGGCAGAGGCCGCGGGAGATGCCGAGCGCGCGCACGGCGACCACCGCGACGGTGAGGTCGAGGACCGGCGGCATCTGCCAGGCCCTGGCGATGAGCCAGGCCGCGAGGGCGGCGAGGGCGAGGCCGCTGCCGAGGGCGAGCACACCCCAGGTGATGGCGGTGGTGAGGCGCCAGGGGTTCCAGGCGAGGAGTTCGCGCAGGTCGCGCAGGTCTGCGCGGAGCCGCCGGATCGCGCCTGCGCTCACGGGACCACCTCCGCGACCCGTGCCGCCACCTCGACCACGACATCGCCCGCGGCGAGCACCGACTCCCGGTGCCCGACCACGACGACCGTCGCCCCCGCGGCGGCGCGCTCGCGGAGGGCGGCGAGGACCGCGGCCTCGCTCGCGGCGTCGAGGTGGGCGGTCGGCTCGTCGAGCAGGAGGACGGGGCGATCCGCGCAGAGCACGCGGGTCAGCGCGAGCCGCTGGCGCTGGCCGAGCGAGAGCCCGGCGCCGCCGACGCCGACGACGGTGTCCCAGCCGTTCGGGAGCTCGGCCAGCACCGCATCGAAACCGGTCGCCGCACAGGCAAAGTCGAGATCGACCGGGTGGGCGCCGAGCAGCTCCAGATTCTCCCGCAGGGTGCCGGGCACCAGGACGGGCCGCTGCGGCAGCCAGGCCAGCCGGGACCACCACTGCTCAGGATCGAGCGCGGCCACCTCGGTGCCGTCCACCGTCACCCGGCCGGAGTCCGGCGCGGCGAGGCCGAGGATCACCTGCAGCGCGGTCGACTTTCCGCACCCGTTCGGCCCGGTCAGCACCGTCACCACACCCGGCCGCAGCACGGCGGAGAGCGCGGAGGGCGCCGCCCCGGAGCGGCTGTCGACGGAGAGCCGCTCCAGCTCGATCACCGCCGGAGCCACCCTGCGCTCCGCGCGCCGCGCTGCCGTCGTGGCCGTCGTGGCCGTCGTGGCCGTCGTGGCCGTCGCAGCCGTCGCGACTGTCGCGGCCACCGTGCGAGAACCGGCCGAAGCACCCTCCGCGCCGAGCACCGCGAAGGCGCGATCCGCCGCCGCCATCCCGTCCTGCGCGGCGTGGAACCGCTCCCCCACCGTGCGCAGCGGCAGGTACACCTCCGGCGCCAGGATCAGCGCGACCAGCCCGGCGTAAAGCCCCATCTCGCCGAAGACCAGCCGCAGCCCGATCGAGACCGCCACCAGCGCCACGCTCAGCGTGGCGAGCAGCTCCAGCACCGCCGAGGAGAGGAAGGCGACGCGCAGCGTGCGCATGGTGCGCACGCGCAGCGACTCGCCGAGCTCGGCCACCACCCCGGCCATGCTCCGCTCGCCGCCCTCCCGGCCGAGCGCGCGCAGCGTCGGCATCCCGGCGAAGAGGTCGAGCACCTGGTCGGAGAGGCGGGTGGTAGCGGCGAGGGTGGCCGCCGCCCGCCCCTGCGTGAGCAGCCCGATGAGCACCATGAAGATCGGGATGAGCGGCAGCGTGAGCAGCACGATCCCGCCGGAGACCGGGTCGTGCAGCGCGATCACCGCCAGCACGATGGGCGGGACCGGCACGGCGAGCAGCAGCGCGGGCAGGTACCCGGTGAGGTACCCGCGCAACCCGCCGAGCCCGGTGCCGACCACGACGGCCAGCTCGGTGCGGTGCCGCTCCAGTTCGCGCGGCGGCAGCGCGGCGCCCGCGGCGAGCACGGCCCGCTCCAGCTCGGCGACCACGCTCGCCCCGGCCCGGTGCGCCAGCCGCGACTGCCACCAGGTGACCACGGCCCGTCCGGTGAGCGCGGCGACGAGTGCGAGCAGCTCCGGCGTCCAGGCGCCGAAGCCGCGGGCGGCCGGGTCGGTGATCACCCCGGCCAGCACCCGGGCCAGCGCCACCGCGGTGACCACGATGGCGACCGTGGTGAGCAGCGAGAACACAACGGTGAGAACGAGATACGGCCGAGCCGACCGCGCATACCGCCACAGCCGCGGATCGATCGGCGCGCGGCGCGCCATCACTCCGCGCCTGTTCCGCACGCGCGGGGCGCCGGGTTGCCGCGCCCGGCGCCCGCCTCCCGGCCCGGCCCGCTCATGCGCTCGGCGCGCGGCGCGGCAGCCCTATGTGCGGCGGGATCTGGTCGACCGTGATGCGCTTGCGGAAGACCCAGTACGTCCACCCCTGGTAGAGCAGCACCACCGGGGTCACCGCGATCGCCGCCCAGCTCAGGATCTTCAGCGTGTACGGCGTCGACGACGCGTTCCGCACGGTCAGCGACCACGCCGGGTCCAATGTCGATGGCAGCACGTCCGGGAAGAGCGAGCCGAAGAGCAGCGCGGTGGCCGCGGCGACGGCGAGCGTGGTGCCGGTGAAGGCGATCCCGTCCCGCTGCACCAGGGTCGCGGCGGCGCTGCCGACCAGGCCGAGCACCGCGAGCCCGAGCGGAATCCAGGTCCAGCTCGCGCCGTGCGCGAGCTGGGTCCAGAGCCCGAAGCCGCCGACGATCAGCGCGGCGGGCACCAGCAGCAGCCTGACCACCCGCTGCGCGTCGGCCCGCACCTCGCCGCCGGTCTTGAGTACCAGGAACGTGGCGCCGTGCAGCGCGAAGAGCACGGCGGTGGTGAGCGCGCCGAGCAGCGCGTACGGGCTCAGCAGGTCGAGGAACGAGCCGACGAGTTGCTTGTCGGCGTCGAGCGGGACGCCGCGCACCACGTTCGCGAAGACCCAGCCCCAGGCCAGCGCCGGTACCCAGGAGCCGAAGGCGATGCCGAGGTCGCAGCGCCGCCGCCACACCGGGTCGTCGATCTTGCCGCGGTACTCGATCGCGCAGATCCGCAGGATCAGCGCGACCAGCACCAGCAGCAGCGCGAAGTAGAACCCGGAGAACAGGCTGGCGTACCACTCCGGGAAGGCGGCGAAGAGCGCGCCGCCGGCGGTGATCAGCCAGACCTCGTTGCCGTCCCAGACCGGGCCGATGGTGTTGAGCACCACCCGGCGCCTGGTGTCCGAGCGCCTGCCGAGCGGGTGCATGAGCATGCCGACGCCGAAGTCGAACCCCTCCAGCACGAAGTAGCCGGTGAAGAGCACGCCGATCAGGACGAACCAGAACTCCTGCAGATTCATCGTCGGCTCCTAGTAGGCGAAGGACAGCTGGCGGACGGGTTCGTCCTGATCGGGCGAGGACTCGTCCGGCGGCGGCTTCGGCTGGTCCGGCCCGGCCATCGCGTAGCGCCGCATGAGGTAGAACCAGACCACCGCGAGCGCGCCGTACAGCAGGGTGAAGACCGCGAGCGAGATCCAGACGGTGCTCGCCGGGTGCTGCGAGACGCCCTCCTGCACGGTGAGCCGCAGGTTGGGGTCACCGGTGGGATTGGGCACGACCACCCAGGGTTGGCGGCCCATCTCGGTGAAGACCCAGCCCGCGCTGTTCGCCAGGAACGGCGTCGGGATGGCGGCGATGCCGAGCCAGCCGAACCAGCGCTGGTGCGGCACCCGCCCGCCGCGGGTGAGCCAGAGCCCGACCACGCAGAGCAGCGCCGACCCGCCCGCGAGCCCGATCATGGCGCGGAACGCCCAGTAGGTGACGAAGAGGTTGGGCCGGTAGTCGCCGGGGCCGAACTGGTCGACGTAGGACTGCTGCAGGTCGACGACGCCGTCCAGGGTGACGTCGGTGAACCTGCCCTCGGCCAGCCAGGGCAGTACGAACGGCACCTCGATCACGTGCGTCACGCTGTCGCAGTTGTTGTGCGTGCCGACGGTGAGCACGGAGAAGTCCGGGTCGGTCTCGGTGTGGCACAGCGATTCCGCGGAGGCCATCTTCATCGGTTGCTGCTGGAACATGAGCTTGCCCTGCACGTCACCGGTGTAGATCAGCGCGACCCCGGCGAGCGCGACCACCACCAGCGAGGCCCGCGCGACCGGGCGCCACAGGGTCCGTGCCTCTTCCAGCTTCGCCGGGTCCCCGCCGCGCGCGTTGCGCACCATCCACCAGCCGCCGATCCCGGCGACGAAGGTGCCCGCGGTGAGGAACGAGCCTGCCACCACGTGCGGGAAGGCCGCCAGCGCGGTGTTGTTGGTGAGCAGCTCGACGATGCTGGTGAGCTCGGCGCGGCCGGTCTCCGGGTTGTACCTGGCGCCAACCGGGTGCTGCATGAAGGAGTTGGCCGCGATAATGAAGAAGGCGGAGGCGTTCACGCCGATCGCGACCAGCCAGATGGTGGCCAGGTGCACCAGCCGGGGCAGCCTGCTCCAGCCGAAGATCCACAGCCCGAGGAACGTCGACTCCAGGAAGAAGGCGACCAGCCCCTCCAGCGCCAGCGGCGCGCCGAACACGTCGCCGACGAAGCGGGAGTACTCGCTCCAGTTCATCCCGAACTGGAATTCCTGCACGATTCCGGTGGCGACGCCGAGCGCGAAGTTGATCAGGAAGAGCTTCCCGAAGAACTTGGTCAGCCGGTACCAGTGTTCTTTGCCCGTGATCACCCACGCCGTCTGCATCCCGGCGACCAGCGGCGCGAGGCCGATGGTGAGCGGCACGAAGAGGAAGTGATAGACGGTGGTGATCCCGAACTGCCATCGCGACACGTCCAGCGCGCTCACCGTGACCTCCTACCAGCCGATTTGTCTACGACACTCTGTAGTAAGGCTACGTGCGGAAGCGCCACGCACCAATCATCGTGACGCGAATCGCTGTCGGCGTCACGCAGCGCGGCCGGTCGAGTCCATCGGCGGCCGGAAATCCGGGCGCCGGGCCGGGTTCACCAGTCGCCGATGGCCCCCGCCCGCGCGACCCCGCGGTCGACCAGTTCGATGATCTCGTCGGTGCTGTCCGCCGCCATCAGCCGGATGCCGTCCAGCTGGGCGACCCTGGCCGCGAGCGTGATGCTGGAGAGCAGCCAGATGCTGTCGCAGACGAAGAGGTCGGCGGTCCAGAGCGGCTCGTACTTGACCTCCCAGCCCGCCTTGCGGGCCTCGTTGAACAGCGCCCGCTGGGTGACGCCGGGCAGCACGCCGTTCTTGGCGGGCGGGGTGATCAGCGTCTTGTCCCGCGCGATCACGATGGTCGAGCGCGGCCCCTCCAGCACCCGGTTCTCGGTGCTGGTGAAGATCACGTCGTCGGCGCCCTGCCGGTGCGCGAAGCGCAGCGCGGCCATGTTGGTGGCGTAGGAGAGCGTCTTGGCGCCGAGCAGCTGCCAGGGCGCGGCCTGGGCCAGATCGATGGAGATGCCGCGGACCAGGCTCACCACCTTGATGCCATCGGTGCGGGCCTTCTGCACGCGGGCGGGCACCGGGCTCACCGTGAGGAACGCGGTCGGGACCGGGACGGCGGCGGCGAGCTCGCCCGAGGTCACCGAATCGGGCACCTCGGTGAATTCGCTCTCCCGGCCGCGGGTCAGCACCAGGCGCAGCACGCCCTCTTCCTCGTCGCCCCATTCCTTGGCCGCTATCTCGGCCGCCGCCCGCCACCGGCTCAGCTCCAGCTCGGGTAGCTCCAGCGCCTGGGCGGAGCGGCGCAGCCTGCCCAGGTGGAACTCGATCGCACACGGGCTGCCGTTCCGCACCAGCACCGTTTCGAAGACACCGTCGCCGCGCAGAACACCGATGTCGTCGGCAAACAACAACGGCGCGTCCGCATCCTGGACCGCGCCGTCGAGTGTCACAAGAACTCGATCCGCCATGGGTAGGAGCGTAGGCAATTCGGGCAGGTAATGCCTACGGTGCGCTCGAGTTGATTGCTCCATCGGCGCGTGTCGCCAACATATTTGATGATTTCGTGATAGCAGCAGGACATTCCTTGTCATGTCCTCTATCCGAACCGGCCCGAATGACCCGGTGCCGGTATGCCACGTACAGTGGTTTTCGTGGTTCCTGTGCCAAGTCCTCTTTTGGGTGTTCCCGGAGCCGTCGCGGGGGTGCCCGGTTCGCCGGATGCCGCCGTCGCCTGGCACTACGGCGACCCGTTCGCCGAGCAGCGCGCCGCGGCCAGGCGGGTGGCGATCGTGGATCGCTCGCACCGCGCCGTCGGCACCATCACCGGTAAAGAGCGGCTGACCTGGCTGCACACCATCACCAGTCAGCACGTGGCCGGGCTGGCCGACGGTGAGTCGGCGGAGAATCTGGATCTGGACCTGAACGGCCGGGTACAGCACCATTTCGTGCTCACCGAACTGGCTGAGACCGTCTGGATCGATACCGAGGCCGAGCGCGGCCCCGACCTGCTCGGCTTCCTGACCAAGATGGTCTTCTGGGCCGATGCGCAGCCGAGGGACGCCGCCGACCACGCCGTGCTCACCCTGCTCGGCCCCGAGGTGGAGACGCTCACCGGCGCGCTCGGCCTCGCCGAACTGCCCGCCGTGTACCGCGCGGTCCCGCTGGCGGGCGGCGGCTTCCTGCGCCGCATGCCGTGGCCGGGCGAGCACTCGTACGACCTGGTGATCCCGCGTGCGCAGCTCACCGAGTGGTGGTCGGCGCTGACCGCGGCAGGCGCCACCCCGGCGGGCATGTGGGCCTTCGAGGCGCTGCGCGTCGAGTCGCTGCGCCCCCGGCTCGGCCTCGACACCGACGACCGCACGATCCCGCAGGAGGCGCGCTGGATCGGCGACCGCTCCGAAGCGGGCGCGGTGCACCTGGACAAGGGCTGCTACCGCGGCCAGGAGACCGTCGCCCGGGTGCACAACCTGGGCAAGCCGCCGCGCAACCTGGTACTGCTGCACCTGGACGGCTCCGCCGACGAGCGCCCGGAGCCGGGCACCGACATCACCGCGGACGGCCGCGCGGTCGGCAGGCTCGGCACCGTCGTCGACCACTTCGAGCTCGGGCCGATCGCGCTCGCCCTGGTGAAGCGGGCCGTCCCGGCCACAACCGCGCTGGTGGCAGGCACCGCGGCGGCCGCGATCGACCCCGACTCGGTGCCGACGGACGACCGTCCGCAGGCGGGCAGGCTCGCCGTCGACCGGCTGCGCGGGCGCTGATGCGCAGCGGTGACACCGGCCGCGTGCTCGCGGTCTGCGTCGTGCACGCGGAGCTGGAGGTGCCCGGCCGGGTCGGGCGCAGCGCCATCGACAAGCGGCCGGTCGCGGGGCGGGTCGAGGTCGGCCCGCTCGGGCTCGCCGGCGACCATGTCTGCAACACCGAGCACCACGGCGGGCTGAACCAGGCCGTCTACGCCTACGCCGACCACGACGCGCGCCGCTGGGAAGCGGAGCTGGGCCGGGTGCTGCCGCACGGCTGGTTCGGCGAGAACCTGCGGGTCGACGGTCTCCCCCTCTCGGACGCGGTGCTCGGCGCCCGGCTCCGGATCGGTACCGCGCTGCTCGAGGTGAGCGCGCCGCGGGTGCCGTGCGCGACCTTCCAGCACTGGTCCGGCGAGCGGCAGTGGGTCAAGCGGTTCGCGCTGCGCAGCGACACCGGGTGCTACTTCCGGCTGCTGGCGGCGGGCACCGTCGGCGCGGGCGACGAGGTGCTGGTCGAGTACGTCCCCGAGCACGGCATCACCGTCCGCGATGTCTTCACCGGCGCCGACCCGGAGCGGCTGACCCGGCTGCTGGAGCTGGAGCCGACCGCGTCGGACGACATCCGCATGCAGGTCGAGCGGCACACCAGACGCCACGCTCGGGAGGCGACGGGATGAGCGAGTCAGGCCCGGAGGCGGTAGCGGAGCGTAGCCACGGAGGGCCCTCGCTCGTCCCGCGGGAGGGCGCTGCGTGAGCGTCGAGCTGGTCGAGGTCGTGCGGTCGGGGTTCCGCGAGTGCGTGCACCGGGGGTCGGTGGTGCTGCTCGGCGCGGACGGCGAGGTGCGGTTCGAGCTCGGCGAGGTGCACGGCCCGATCTACCCGCGCTCGACCAACAAGCCGCTGCAGGCACTGGCCCTGCTCCGCAACGGCTTCACCCCGGCCGACGACGCCGAGCTGGCGATAGCCATCGCCTCCCACTACGGCGAGCCCGACCAGGTGGCGGCGGTCCGGCGCCTGCTCGACCGGAACGGCTTCACCGAGGACGACCTGGAGTGCCCGCCCGACCTCCCGCTCGGCGAGCTGCCGCGGGCCCTGCTCCTCGCCGCGGGCGAGCAGCCGAGCAGGATCCTGATGAACTGCTCGGGCAAACACGCGGCCATGCTCGCCACCTGCGCCGCGAACTCCTGGCCGACCAGGGGTTACCTCGACCGCGCGCACCCGCTGCAGCAGGCCGTGGTCGAGACCATCGCCGACGTCACCGGCGAGCCGGAGACCGATCTCGGCATCGACGGCTGCGGGCTGCCGATCGTCCCGGTCTCGCTGGTGAACCTGGCCCGCGCCTTCGCCACCCTGGTCACCGCCGCCCCGCATACCCCCGAGCGGCGTGTCGCGCAGGCGATTCGCGCCCATCCGCGCGTGATTTCCGGCACCGCCGCCCCGGACCTGATCCTGATGTCCGAGACTCCCGGCCTGGTCTGCAAGATCGGCGCGGACGGCGTGCACGCGGGCGCGCTCCCGGACGGACGGGCCTTCGCCTACAAGGTCGACGACGGCGCCGAGCGCGCGCGGATGCCGCTGACGCTGGCGATTCTGCGCCGTCTCGGCGTGCCGTGGACCGACCGGCTCGCGGAGCTGGCCGCCCCGCCGATCCTCGGCGGCGGCGCCAGGGTCGGCGTCATCCGTGCCGTCCCCGGAGTGCTGTAGCTTTCCGCGGCCGCGGCGACGGCGGGGCAAACGGCGGGCGGCGCCGGAATCTTCGCCCACTCGTGGGAGCGCGGGGGCCTGACACACGCTAAAGTGTCTGTCAGGAAGAGTATTAATTCGAACGGGGCCGCCAACACACCCCAGGCCGCCCCGCATTGACGCGAGGGGGTTCAGCCATGGGCCGTGGCCGGGCTAAGGCAAAGCAGACCAAGGTCGCGCGCGAGCTGAAGTACAGCTCGCCGTCAACCGACTTCACGAGCCTTCAGCGAGAGCTCTCGAACGGCACCGACCTGCACTACCACCGACCCAATGGTGGTGGCGTGTTGCCCGATGAGCACGACGCCGACGAGTCCCCGTCCCGCTGGAACAGCGACGACGACGACTACGACGACTGGCGCCGCTGACCGTACGCACGCGAAGGGGGAGGCCGATGGGCTTCCCCCTCGACCGCGTTCGGGCACGGTTACGGCGCGCGCGAGATAGCTCGCACGGATGGCCCGCATCGCACGATGCGGGCCCCGCCATTTCTCCGGTCGATGCAGTTCGGACCGATTCGGCCAGGATCTAGAAGCGCGGGTGCTCGCCGACCAGCACCGAGCGCGGCGCGTCGGCATCCTTGCTGCGGCTCACCGAACCCAGTGTCCAGCAATCGATGTGCCGCGCGGTGAGCACGGCCAGCGCCCGGTCGACATCCTCGGGGGCGACCACCGCGACCATGCCGACGCCCATGTTGAACGTCTTCTCCATCTCGGTGCGCTCGACCCGGCCGCGCTGCGCGATCATCTTGAAGACCGGCGCCGGGCTCCAGGTGCCGCGATCCAGCTCGGCGACCATGCCCTGCGGCAGCACCCGGCCCAGGTTGGCGGCCAGCCCGCCGCCGGTGACGTGCGCGAAGGTGCGCACATCGGTCTCGGCGACCAGCGCGAGGCAGTCCTTGGCGTAGATCCGGGTCGGCTCGAGCAACTCCTCGCCGAGCGTCCGGCCGAACTCCTCGACGTGCCCGGTCAGGCTCATCCGGTCGATCTCCAGGAGCACCTTGCGGGCCAGGCTGTAGCCGTTGGAGTGCAGCCCGGAGGCGCCCATGGCGATCACCACGTCGCCGGAGCGCACCCGCTCCGGGCCGAGCACGGCGTCCGCCTCGACCACGCCGACGCCGGTCGCGGAGAGGTCGTAGTCGTCCGGGTCCATCAACCCGGGGTGCTCGGCGGTCTCACCGCCGAGCAGCGCGCAGCCCGCCTTGACGCAGCCCTCGGCGATGCCGGAGACCAGCTCCGCGACCCGCTCCGGGACGACCTTGCCGACCGCGATGTAATCCTGCAGGAACAGCGGCTCGGCGCCGCAGACCACCAGGTCGTCGACGACCATGGCGACCAGATCCAGCCCGACCGTGTCGTGCTTGTCCAGCGCCTGCGCGACCGCCAGTTTGGTGCCGACGCCGTCGGTCGAGGCGGCGAGCAGCGGCTCCTTGTACCCGCCCTTCAGCGCGAACAACCCGGCGAAGCCACCGAGGCCGCCCTGCACCTCGGGGCGGCTCGCCTTCTTCGCCAATGGCCCGAACAATTCGACGGCGCGGTCACCGGCTTCGATGTCCACACCGGCCGCGGCGTAGGAAGCACCGTTACCACTGGGGGTCTGTTCAGTCATTTTCGGGAAGAGCTCCAAACCGAATCGGCGGATAGATGCCAGCTCACGCTACCGGAGCGGAATAACGGGCACGCAGCGGTATCGCACCCCGGTTCGTCACCCGCGCACCGCACGGCCGGTCGGTCAGGGCCTGCTCAGCGCGCTCGCGTTCGCGTTCTCCCGGAGCAGCGCGGCCTCCGGCTTGCCGCTCAGCATGCCCTCCAGCAGGTTCTTGCCGATGGCGGCCTCGTGCGGCAGCGGGATCGGGTAGTGGCCGTCGAAACAGGCGCTGCAGAGCCTGCTGCGCGGCTGCTCGGTGGCGGCGATCATCCCGTCCAGCGAGATGTAGCCGAGGGTGTCGGCGCCGATCGAGCGGCGCACCCCCTCCACCATGTCGCGGAAGACCTGGGACTCCGGGTCGTTGGAGCCCGCGGCGCCGTCCGGCAGCCCGGCGCCGTTGGCGATGAGCTCGGCCCTCGAGGCGAAGTCGATGCCGTAGAAGCACGGCCACTTGACCGGCGGCGAGGCGATCCGCACGTGGATCTCCAGCGCACCGGACTCGCGCAGCATGCGGATGAGGGCGCGCTGGGTGTTGCCGCGGACGATGGAGTCGTCCACCACGATCAGCCGCTTGCCCCTGATCACCTCGCGCAGCGGGTTCAGCTTGAGCCGGATGCCGAGCTGCCTGATGGTCTGGCTCGGCTGGATGAAGGTGCGGCCGACGTAGGCGTTCTTCATCAGCCCCTGGCCGTAGGGCACCCCCGAGCCCTGCGCGTAGCCGACCGCGGCCGGGGTGCCCGACTCCGGCACCGGGATCACCAGGTCTGCCTCGACCGGGTGCTCCTTGGCCAGCCTGCGGCCGATATCGACCCGGGTGGAGTGCACCGAGCGGCCCGCGATGGTGGAATCCGGCCTGGCCAGGTAGACGTACTCGAAGACACAGCCCTTCGGCTCCGGCGCGGCGAAGCGCATGGAGCGCACGCCGTCGGCGTCGATGGCGAGCAGCTCGCCCGGCTCGATCTCGCGGACGAAGGCGGCGCCGACGATGTCGAGCGCGGCGGTCTCGCTGGCGACCACCCAGCCGCGGTCCAGCCTGCCGAGCACCAGCGGGCGCACGCCGTGCGGGTCGCGGGCGGCGTAGAGCGTGTGCTCGTCCATGAAGGTCAGGCAGAAGGCGCCGCGCAGCGTCGGCAGCAGCTCCATGGCGGCCTGCTCGATGCTGGAGTCGGCGGCGGCGTGCGCGAGCAGCGCCGTCATCACGTCCGAGTCGGAGGTGGCGGCGATCGGGGCAGGCTTGCTGTCGCCCGCCGGGCGGCGGCCGAGCAGCCCCTGCTCCCTGGCGCGCTCGTTCAGCTCGGCGGTATTGACCAGGTTGCCGTTGTGCCCGAGCGCGAGCCCGGAGCCGACGGCGGTGGTGCGGAAGATCGGCTGCGCGTTCTCCCAGGTGGTGGAGCCGGTGGTGGAGTACCGGCAGTGCCCGATGGCGACGTGGCCGGGCATGGCGGCCAGCGTCTGCTCGTCGAACACCTGACTGACCAGGCCGAGATCCTTGAAGACCAGGATCTGCTGACCGTCCGAGACGGCGATTCCCGCCGCCTCCTGCCCGCGGTGCTGCAGGGCGTAGAGGCCGTAGTAGCTCAGCTTCGCGACGTCTTCGCTCGGCGCCCAGACCCCGAAAACGCCGCACTCCTCGCGCGGCTCGTTCTCGTCCTGATCATGGGCGGCGGCCGGCGGCGCGACCGGGTTGGGGGTGGATAGATCGCTGTCGACCGGAAAGTCGGCGTTGGTCACCGTTCGCTCCCTGTTCGGGCGGGCTTGGGGCGACCGCCATTCTACGGCCAGCCCCACCGGCGGCAGGCGGCGCGGCGGCGCGGAGCGTTCCGTGTCACGATCACCGCGGAACCGCCGGTTCCACCTGTTACCGTGCTGCGGTGACCACGCCCGACCAGCCCGGTAAGCCGGAAGACCCCGCCGGATCAGGCAATTCGGCCGATTCGGTCCAGGTTCCGGCGGGCGGAGGCAGCACGCCGCGGAGCCTGCTCGGCTGGGCCAGGATGACCGGTGCGCCTGTGGTGGTACTCACGTTGCTCACGGCGCTGCTCGGCGTGATGTACCTCGGCTACGTCGCCGACCCGGAGGAGAACCTGCACGACTTCCCGATCGCCCTGGTGAACCAGGACCTCGGCGACGTGCTCGACACCGGCGGCGGGCAGCAGCAGGTGAACTTCGGCAGGCAGGTGACCGACGGCATCGTCGCCGCGATCCCCACCGACAAGGTCGACCTGCACGTCGTCGGGATCAGCGAGGCCGAGCGGCTGCTGCAGACCGGCCAGGTCTACGGCGCCGTCGTCATTCCCAGCGACTTCAGCAAGTCGCTCGGCATCCTCGGTATCGGCAGCGTGGTGCCCGGCGACATCCAGCGCCCCATCGTGACCATCGAGACCAACCCGCGCGCGGGCGCCTACAGCACCCAGGTTGTGCTCCGGATCGCCGACGAGATGCTGGTCAGGGTGAACGAGCAGGTCGGGCGGCAGCTCACCGACCAGGTGAACGCACAGCTGGCGGCGAGCCCGCCGGGCGCGCAGGCGACCGAGCTGACCGGCGCCGCGCGGGTGGTGCTGCGCGAGCCGATCGACGTGCTGGTGCAGCAGTACCACCCGCTGCCGAACGGCACCGGCCAGGGGCTGACGGCCTTCTTCTACGCGCTGCTGCTGCTGCTCGCGGGCGTGGTCGGCGCGATGGTCATCCACACCATGGTCGATGCCCAGCTCGGCTTCGTGCCCACCGAGTACGGCCCCTGGTATGTGCACTATCCGCCGACCCCGATCACCCGGTTCCGGACCGTGCTGCTCAAGTGGGGCGTGATGGCGGTCGCCGCGGCCATCGTCTCCGGGGTCTTCCTGGTCACCTCGCACCTGCTCGACCTGCCGCTGAGCCACGGGCTCGCGCTCTTCCTCTACAGCTGGCTCGCCATCGCGGCGGTCGGCATCACCGGCATCTCCATGCTGGCGGCGATCGGCTCGGCCGGGCTGCTCGCCAACCTGATCCTCTTCGTCGTGCTCGGGCTGCCCTCCTCCGGCGGGACGGTGCCCATCGAGGCGACGCCACCGTACTTCTCCTGGCTGGCCACCTTCGAGCCCATGCACCAGGTGTTCCTCGCCATCCGCGCGATCCTGTACTTCGACGCGAGCGGCCCGGCCGGGCTCACCCGGGGAGTCTGGATGACCATCCTCGGGCTCGGCATCGGGCTGGTCTTCGGCGCCGTGGTGACCCGGTTCTACGACCACAAGGGGTTGCACCGGAAGAACGTGCTGAACCGGGGCGCCGCTACAGCCGGGTGACCGGCAGCCAGTGCGCCACCTCGGCGGCCCTGCTGCCGGAGGCGGTGACGGCGCCGCTCTCCGCTGCCGCCGCGAAGGTCAGCAGGCCGGTGGCGAGCAGGAGCCAGGTGCGCGGGTCGGTCTCGACCACGTTCGGCGGGGTGCCGCGGGTGTGCCTCGGGCCGTCGATGCACTGCACCGCGACGTAGGGCGGCACCCGCACCTCGACCGAATGGCCGGGGGCCGCCTTGGCCAGCGTGCGGGCGGTGGCGCGGACGGCGGCGCCGAGCTGGGCGCGGGGCGGGGTCGGGGTGCTCTCGTCGAGCAGCCAGTCGCGCACCGCGGCGGTGGCGGCGCGGAGTTCGTTCGGGTCGACGGTGGAGCGTCCTGGCACGTCGCGAGGTTACCCGGCGCCGGTGCCGCGCGCGGAGAACGCCTGGAGGGTGGAGTTCGGGCTGTCGCCGGCGGTGCCGCGGGCCAGCCGGGGAGTCAGGGCGCCGCCCGCGTTGAGGGCGTAGTGCAGCAGGGCGGGGGCGGTCGCGCTGCCGCTCCGCCTGCGCAGCGCACCGAAGACGAGTCCGGCCGCGGTGGTCGCGGCGATGGTCGGCAGGATCGGGTCGCCCGCGGCGCGGGCCGGGGCTATGTGCCAGAGGCCGAAGGTGAGGGCGGCGAGCGGGGTGCCTGCGATGTCGTCGAGGGCGCCGCGGAAGATCAGCTCCTCGGTGTAGACGGTGCCGAGCGGGATGTGCACGCCGATCCACTCGGCGACGGCGACGCCGGGTGCCCGGTCCGGGGCTGCGGCCAGTGCCCGCCGGGCGGGCGGAAGGGCGAGCGCGGCGCCGTAGCCCGCGAGCACCGCGGCGGCGGCGCCGAGCCCGAGGCGCCATCCGGGCCGCGCACCCCACCGCGGCTCCCCCGCGAAGACTCGCGCATAGCCCGTCGCGAACATGGCATTCGCAACGGTCCGCCCGCGAATACCGAGCGCGAGCCGAGGCAACACCGCGTTGTGCCACAGCAACGGCGCCGCCGCCGCGAGCAGTGTCCGCCCCGCACTCACCGCGGCTCGCTCCCGGCCGCGGTGCTTCCGCGCGAACCCGTCACTTGGTGGCCCGCTCGAAATCCTCGGCCGCCTCCAGCTGGATCCGGACGTTCTCGGCCAGCTCCGCGTTCCACTCCGGCGGGGCGGCGACGGCGGCCCAGCCGTCGATCACCAGGTCACCGTAGCGGTGCCCGTGCCCGTCGCTGACCCCCTGCGCATTGGTGAGATCCGCGGCGACCTGCCAGAAGGTGACGAAGGGGTACCAGCGCATCTGCGACGAGACGTCCGAGCCGCGCGGCTCGGAGAGCCAGTCCGGCTGCGAGAAGATCAGGTCCGTCGACCACCAGACGATCGGGTCGGAGGCGTGCTGCAGGTACGCGATGCGCGGCGTCCGCCACTCCGCATCCGGCCTGGCCAGGTCCGCCCGCTCGGCAGCGAACCGGACGACGAGCCCGTCCGCGTACACCGGCTGCACCTCCCGCGACCCGGGATCGCGCCGGGTGACGAACTGCTTCCACAGCCGGTTCGAGTTCGGCGGCCCGACCCAGAGCGCCCCGTCCACCTGCGCGCGCAGGTCGGCCAGCCCGTCGAATGCCTCCTCCGACCCCTGCGACCCCAGGCTCTCGCCGTAGACAAGCAGCTTGGGCCGCGCCTGCGGCGGCAGCGCCGACCAGCGCTCGTACACCGCGTCGAACAGCTCGCGCCCGGCGCTCGCCGCCTTGCTCCGGTCGGCCAGGAAGGAGAGCACGCTCGGCAGGTAGGAGTACTGGGTGGCGACGATCGCGCTGTCGCCGCCGTACATGTACTCGATGGCACCGGCCGCCATGGAGTTCACCCAGCCGGTGCCGGTCGTCGTCATGAGGACGAGCACCCTGCGCTCGAAGGCGCCGGTGCGCTCCAGCTCGGCGACGGCCAGCTCGGCCTGGGTGCGGTCGCCTGCGCGCGACTCCAGCCCGACGTAGGCGCGGATCGGCTCCGCCGCCTGCCGACCGGTGACGGCGGCGATCCGGCTCCGGCTCGGCCCGTGCGAGACGAACCAGCGGCCCTCGAAGCCGAGGGTGTCCCACTCGGCGAGCGAATCGGGGCTGCCCGAGCGCTCCGGCAGCACCGGCTGGAAGGCGTAGGCCGAGGTGTCGTCGTTGCGCACCTTGAACGCCTCGTTCGCCAGCGCGAAGAAGGCCCGGCTGGCGACGCCGTTGAACACGGTGACCACCGCGATCACCAGGACGAGCAGCCCGACCGCAGGAGCGAGCTCGCGCGGCACCCGGACCCAGCGGTTCAGCTCCCTGGCCAGCACGGTCACGACGGCGCGCACCGTCCGGTAGACGGCGACCACCGCCACCCCGACGGCGACGCTGAGCAACCCGGTGCGCAGGTAGGCCGGGGTCGGCGTGCCCTCCATGCCCATGAGCGCGCTGATCTCGCGCTGCCAGCGCGCCGACTGCACCAGCATGAAGCCCGCGCCGAGCGCCGCCGTGCCGAGCACCGCCGACTTCACGGCGTACCCGACCCAGGTCGGCGGCTCCGGCACCCGCCCGCGCACCCGCGGCCACACCCAGAGCCGGAACAGCCACTCCAGCACGCATCCGACGCCGTAGCCGAGCGCGGCGTTGATCCCGGAGACGAGCCCCTGGAACAGCCAGTCGCGCGGCACCAGCGACGGCGTCACCGAGAGCGCGAAGAAGAGGGTGGCGACCACCAGTCCGGCGTAGTTGAGGTCGATGATGATCTCGATGTGCCGCACCACGATCAGCAGCCGCCTGCGCAGCCGGGTGAGCGTCGGGGAGGTCGCTGGCACGACGCGGCTCAGCGGGCCGACGCGGCGGGGGGCTGGGCGGACGTCACCGGAACAGTATGGCTGGCAGTCCGGACATCCCCCGGCGGCGGCTCGCGGCGACCACGTCACACCCGATACACCGTGCCGCGCCTGCCGGGCCCGCCCGCAGGCAACTACTCGGGGACGCTCGAGTAGTCACACGCAGGCGCCCGGCCCGCCCGCGCCGGAGACTCGATACCCATGAGCACTACCAACGCACAGTCGAAGATGACCGCGGCCTACGTGGCGCAGGCCTCGATCGCATTCGGCGTCAGCTTGATCGGGGCGGGCGTCGGCATCCTCTACCTGCCGCTGGACGTGTGGCAGCGCGGCTTCCTCGCGATGTCCGTGCTGTTCCTGGTGACCAGCTCCTTCACCCTTGCCAAGGTGGTCAGGGACCGGCAGGAATCGGATTCGCTGCGGGTCCGGGTGGACGAGGCGCGGCTGGAGAAGCTGATCGCCGAGCACGACCCGTTCAAGGCCGCCTGATCAGCCAAGGGCGCCGAAGAGCCTGGGCAGGGTGCCCTCGAAGGCGGCCCGCAGCTCGGTGAGCGGCACCGTGAACTGGCCCTGCACCTCCACCGAGTCGGAGCCCTGGTCGACGACGCCGATGCGCACCGCGGGCAACCCGCGGGCCTCGCACATCTTGCTGAACCTGGTCTCCTCCGAGCGCGGCACGGCGACGAGCACCCGGCCCGCGGATTCGGCGAAGAGCGCGACGAACGGGTCGGCGCCCTCCGGCAGCAGCACCCGGCAGCCGGTCTCGCCGGCCAGCGCGGCCTCGACGACGGTCTGGATCAGCCCGCCCTCGGAGAGGTCGTGCGCGGCGCTGATCATGCCGTCCCGCGAGCCTGCGGTGAGCACCTCGGCCAGCAGCTGCTCGCGGGCGAAGTCGACCTGCGGCGGGACGCCGCCCAGGTGGTCGTGCACCACCTGCGACCAGATCGAGCCGCCGAACTCGTCGCGGGTCTCGCCGAGCAGAATCAGCGTCTCCCCCGGCTCGGTGCCGAGGCCGGTGGGGATGCGCCGGTGCACATCGTCGATGACGCCGAGCACGCCGACCACCGGGGTCGGCAGGATCGCGTCCTGCCCGGTCTGGTTGTAGAAGCTGACATTGCCGCCGGTCACCGGGATGCCGAGGGCTACGCAGCCGTCCGCGAGGCCGCGGACCGCCTGCTGGAACTGCCACATGACGCCGGGATCCTCGGGCGAGCCGAAGTTCAGGCAGTTGGTGACGGCCTTCGGCGTGGCGCCGGTGACGGCGACGTTGCGGAACGCCTCGGCCAGCGCCAGCTGCGCGCCGGTGTACGGGTCGAGCTTGGTGTAGCGGCCGGAGGCGTCGGTGGCGAGCGCGATGCCGCGGCCGCTGTTCTCGTCGATCCGGATGACGCCCGCGTCCGCGTGCTCGGCGAGCACGGTGTTGCCGCGCACGTAGCGGTCGTACTGCTCGGTGATCCACCTGCGGCTGCAGAGCTGCGGGCTGGCGAGCATGGTCAGCAGGGTGGCGCGCAGCTCGTCGGGGGTGCCGGGGCGGGCCAGCCGGTCGGTGCTGTCGGCGATCAGCGCGTCCTGGTGGTCCGGGCGGCGCACCGGGCGCTCGTAGACCGGCCCGTCGTGCGCGACGGTGCGCGGCGGGACGTCGACCACGGTCTCCCCGTGCCACGTGACGATGAGCCGCTCGCCCTCGGTGACCTCGCCGATCACCGTGGCCAGCACGTCCCACTTCCGGCAGACGTCGAGGAAGGCGTCCACGTTCTCCGGGGTCACCACCGCGCACATGCGCTCCTGGGACTCGCTGGAGAGCACCTCGGCCGGGGTCATGTCGGCTGCGCGCAGCGGCACCCGGTCCAGCTCGACCCGCATGCCGCCGTCGCCTGCCGCGGCGAGTTCCGAGGTGGCGCAGGCCAGCCCGGCGCCGCCGAGATCTTGGATGCCGACCACCAGCTTCGCCGAGTACAGCTCCAGGCAGCACTCGATCAGCACCTTCTCGGTGAACGGGTCGCCGACCTGGACGCTCGGCAGCTTCTTGCGGCCGCGGCCGGACTCGTCGCCGGAGAAGGTGTCCGAGGCGAGCACCGAGACGCCGCCGATGCCGTCCAGCCCGGTGCGCGCACCGAACAGAATGATCTTGTTGCCGGCACCGGAGGCGAAGGCCAGGTGCAGGTCCTCCACCCGCATGACGCCCGCGCAGAGCGCATTCACCAGCGGATTGCCCTGGTACGAGGCGTCGAAGACGGTCTCGCCGCCGACATTCGGCAGCCCGAGCGAGTTGCCGTAGCCGCCGACCCCGCGGACCACGCCGTCAACCACGCGCCTGGTGTCGGCGGCGTCGGCGGCGCCGAAGCGCAGCTGGTCCATCACCGCGATCGGGCGGGCGCCCATGGCCATGATGTCGCGCACGATGCCGCCGACGCCGGTGGCCGCGCCCTGGTAGGGCTCCACGTAGGAGGGGTGGTTGTGGCTCTCCACCTTGAAGGTGACCGCCCAGCCGTCGCCGATGTCGACAACGCCCGCGTTCTCGCCGATCCCGGCCAGCATCGAGGCGCGCATCGCGTCGGTGGTGGTCTCACCGAAGTAGCGCAGGTGCACCTTGGAGGACTTGTACGAGCAGTGCTCGCTCCACATCACCGAGTACATCGCGAGTTCCGCGTCGGTGGGGCGCCTGCCGAGGATCTCCTTGATGCGGGCGTACTCGTCGTCCTTGAGCCCGAGTTCGGTGTAGGGCTGCGCGGTGTCCGGGGTTGCTACGGCTGCGCTGACGGTGTCGACCTGCGAAGTCACGGGAGTACCAGGGTCCTTTCGGGCCGGTTTTCGCGATGCGGGAAATCGCCTGCGAGTTTAGCCGTGGGCCGATGGGGGGACGGCACCCGCTACCCTGTGCCGCGTGAACGAACGATCGGGGGTTGCCGATTCGGCACGGCGGCAGCGACGGTTGCTGCTCCTCGCGATCGGCCTGTTCGCGCTGTCGGCCACCGTCTCGCTGCTGCTGCACTGGTGGGACCACTACATCGACCTGCAGGTCTACCGCAACGGCCCGCGGGTCTGGCTGGACGGCGGCGAGCTGTACGGCCCGATGCCACCGATCGGCGACATCGCGCTGCCCTTCACCTATCCCCCGCTGGCCGCGCTGCTCTTCGCCCCGCTCGCGCTGGTCCCGCTCGGCGTCGCCGAGATCGTGGTGCTGGTCACCTCGATCGCCAGCCTCGCGATCACGCTGTGGCTGGTGCTGATCCGGCTGCGGCCCGAACTGGACCGGGTGGCCGTGCTGACCGCGGTGATCGCCGCGGTGGCGCTGGCCCAGATGCTGGAGCCGGTGCGCCAGACCTTCGGCTTCGGCCAGATCAACCTGGTGCTGATGGCCGCGGTCGCGCTCGACTGCCTGGCGCCGCGGACCTTCTGGCCGCGCGGCATGCTGATCGGCATCGCGGTCTCGGTGAAGCTCATCCCGGCCGGCTACCTGCTCTTCTTCCTGCTCCGCCGGGACTGGAAGGCGGCGGGCACGCTCGTGGTCTCGGCGGCCGCCGCGGTGGGCGTCGGTTTCCTGTTCTTCCCGACGGATTCGGTGCAGTACTGGTCGGAGACGCTGGCCAACACCGATCGGATCGGCCCGCCCTACTTCGCGGGCAACCAGTCGCTGAAGGGGCTCGCCTTCCGGCTCGGCGTCTCCGACGGCGCCGCCACCGCGCTCTGGCTCGGGCTCGGGGCGATCGCGGTCGCGCTGGCCGCGCTCTGGATGCACCGGCTGCTCGCCGCCGACCGCCCGGTCTCCGCGCTGCTGGTGAACGCCGCCGCGCTGCTGCTGGTCTCGCCGGTCTCCTGGTCGCACCACTGGGTCTGGGCCGCCCCCGCGCTGCTGCTGCTCGGCGTCGCCATCGCCGACGGCGACCGCTCCCGCCCGCTGCTCGTCGGCACCGGCGCGCTCGCGCTGCTCTTCCTGATCGGCCCGCAGTGGCTGCTGCCGCATGCGAAGGACCGGGAGCTGGAGTGGGCCTGGTGGCAGCAGGTCATCGGAAGCAGCTACGTCTGGGTAACCTTCCTGGTGCTGGTCGCCGGGGTCGCCGTCGGTCAGGCGGCCGGGGTGAGGAAGGCCGCGAGCGCGGCCGCGTAGGCGGGCACGTCGGCGGCGCCCATGAACTCGCGCGCCGAGTGCATGGCCAGCTGCGGCGCGCCGACGTCGACCGTGCCGATGCCGGTGCGGGCCGCGGTGATCGGGCCGATGGTGGAGCCGCAGGGCAGGTCGGCGCGGTGCACGTAGCGCTGCAGCGGCACCCCCGCCTCGGCGCAGGCCAGCGCGAAGGCGCCGGTGCCGACGGCGTCGGTGGCGTAGCGCAGGTTCTGGTTGACCTTGAGCACCGGGCCGCCGTTCACCGCGATCCGGTGCGCGGGCTCGTGCCGGTCCGGGTAGTTGGGGTGCGTGGCGTGCGCCATGTCGCCGGAGGCGACCAGCGAGCCGGCCAGCGCCGCCAGGTACTCCGCGCGCCCGCCGCCCGCGGCGAGCACGATCCGCTCCAGCACCGCGGGGAGCAGGTCGGACTGCGCGCCGCGCTCGGACTGGCTGCCGACCTCCTCGTGGTCGAAGAGCGCGAGCACCGGCAGCGCCGCGCCCGGCTCGGCCAGCGCGGCGAGGAAGGCGGCCAGCCCGGCGTAGCAGGTGGCCTGGTTGTCCAGCCGGGGCGCGCTGACCAGGTCGCGGTCGCGGCCGACCAGGGTGCTCGGCGCGAGGTCGTTGGTCATCAGCTCCCAGCCGAGCACGTCGCCGGCGACCACCCCGGCCTGCTCGGCCACGTACCGGATGAACGAGGCGGGCTCGGTGCCGACGCCCCAGACCCCGTTGACGTGCCGCTGCGGGTCGAGCGTGACCCCGCGCCGCTCCTCGGAGAGGTGGATGGCGAGCTGCGGCACCCGCAGGATGGGCTCGTCGATCCGCACCAGTTGCTCGCGCACCCCGGCGCCGTCGGGATCCCGCAGCGTGAGCCTGCCGGAGATGCCGAGGTCGCGGTCGAGCCAGGAGTTCAGCCAGGCCCCGCCGTAGGGCTCCAGCCCGACCAGCTGCCAGCCCGCCGAGAGCAGGTCGGGATGCTGCTTGACGCGGAGGTTGGGGCTGTCGGTGTGCGCGCCGACCACCCGGAATCCGGCCCCCGGTGCGATTCTCTCGGTGCTCCAGGCCACCAGCGAGCCACCTCGGATCACGTAGTACCGGCCCGGCTCGCCCGCCTGCCACGGCTCCGCCTCGCGCAGCGCGCGGAAGCCCTTTGCCTCCAGTTCCCGGCTCACGGTGTGGCAGACGTGGAACGGGGAGGGCGAGGCGTCGATGAAGGCGCACAGGCCGGTGGCGGTGGCGGTGGTGCTGACGACGGGCATGCCCGCGATCCTAGGCAGCGCGGCGCAGGCACTCCGGCCCAGGTGCGGGACCGTCAAGTCCTATTGACGATGCGGAATCACATCCGCACCATTCGCACACACCCGCCACAATTACCGGCGGAAATGCCGCGCGAATTTCATCGGATGAATCAACCGACGGTCTGCGCCACCAGATCCAGCAATCGGAGCAGTTCCGCATATCGCCGCGCCCCGATCCGGGAACGGAGTTGCTGCTCGGCCCGATACTCCTCGGCGCGCACCGCCGCGACCAGCTCGGCGCCCAGCTTGCTGAGCCCGATCAGGATGCGCCGCCGGTCGTCCTCCGCCGCGACGCGGAAGATCAGCCCGCGTTCGGCCAGCGCATCGGCGTGCCGAGTCGCCGAAGACGGCGGCAACTGCGACTTCGCCGCCAATTCGCTCATCGTGGTCCGGCCGTCGACGGAGAGATTCGACAACATCGACCACTGATCCGGGGAAAGCTGGCGCGCGTACAAAGCGTCGTCGAGGTGACGCACCCAACTCCGCTCCGCGGAACGCAACGCGCCATGCAGCGTGGAATTACCGCCCACCATGGTTTCCACAATTGTCCTGACTGCCTCGAGAATTGGAACGAGGGGAAGACTACCGAACGTGGAAAATTCGCGTGAGCGAGTGGTGTCGGCCGGTCACCGGACACCGCGCGGGTGTCCGAAAAGTCGGCTGTGCCAGTTCAATTCGACTTCAAATACTCGAAATGCAATTTTCAGCGAGAGGATTCGGCGCGGACACCGGAGCACCGGAAACGACACCGGCCCGGACCGCGCGGGAGCGCGATCCGGGCCGGGTACCGGGAAGTCGTTGCGGCTCAGGCCGCCACGAGCGAATCGAGGACCGAGAGGAAGAGCCCGAGCCCGTCGTCGCTGGGGCCGGTGAGCGCCTCGGTGGCGTGCTCCGGGTGCGGCATCAGCCCGACCACCCGGCCGTTCGCCGAGGAGATCCCGGCGATGCCGCGCTGCGAGCCGTTCGGGTTGTCGCCGGAGTAGCGGAAGACCACCCGGCCCTCGCCCTCCAGCTGGTCGAGCACCTCGGCCGAGGCCTGGAAGCGGCCCTCGCCGGACTTGAGCGGGATCAGAATCTGTGCGCCCTGCTCGAACCGGCTGGTCCACGCGGTGCCGGTGGACTCGACGGTCAGCCACTCGTCGCGGCAGACGAAGTGCAGCCCGTCGTTGCGGGTGAGCGCGCCGGGCAGCAGCCCGGCCTCGCACAGCACCTGGAAGCCGTTGCAGATGCCGAGTACCGGCAGGCCCTGGCCCGCGGCGCGCACCACCTCGCCCATGACCGGGGCGAACCGGGCGATGGCGCCCGCCCGCAGGTAGTCACCGTAGGAGAAGCCACCGGGCACGATCACCGCGTCGACCTGCTTGAGATCGGCGTCGGCGTGCCACAGGTGCACCGCCTCGGCGCCGGAGAGCCGGACCGCGCGGGCCGCGTCGACGTCGTCGAGCGTGCCGGGAAAGGTGATCACCCCGATGCGCGCGCTCATGACAGCCGGACGACCTTCCACTCCTCGATGACGGTGTTGGCGAGCAGCGATTCGGCGATCTGCTCCAGCTCGGCGTCGCTCACCGAGTCCTCGACATCGAGCTCGAAGCGCTTGCCCTGCCGCACATCGGACACACCGGCGAATCCCAGGCGGGGAAGCGCACCGACGATGGCCTGACCCTGCGGATCCAGGATCTCGGCCTTCGGCATCACCTCGACCACGACTCGTGCCACGCGTTTTCTCCTCGCGAAGGTTCGGGGGGTTACCGGCACAGCGTAATGGCGGCGGGCGCGGGCGGCTGCCGGGGGGGTGCGAGATCACAGCCGGTCACGCCGGTCACCGGCGACTAGCATCGCCGCATGCGCATAGCTCACTTCGGACACTCCTGCATCCTCGTCGAGCTGCACGGCACGAAAGTGCTGTTCGACCCGGGCACCTTCGCGCACGGGTTCGAGGGCATCACCGGGCTCGACGCCATCGCCGTCACGCACCAGCACCCGGACCACATCGACGGCGACCGGATCGGCGCGCTGATCGACGCCAACCCCGGCGCCCGGCTGCTCGCCGACCCGCAGACCGCCGAGCTGCGGCCGGAGCCGTGGGAGGCGGTGCACGCCGGGCAGGTGCTCACCATCGGCGGGGTCACCGTGACCGGCGGCGGAGGCAGGCACGCGGTGATCCACCCGGAGCTGCCGGTCATCGACAACACCGTCTTCCAGCTCGGCACCCCGGCGGAGCCCGCGCAGCTGGTGCACCCCGGCGATTCGCTCTGGGTGCCGCCGAGCCCGGTCGGCGTGCTCGCCATCCCGGCGGCGGCGCCGTGGATGCGGATCAGCGAGGCGGTGGACTATCTGCGGGCGGTTCGCCCGCGGAGCGCGGTGCCGATCCACTACGGAGTGGTCGCGCCGGAGGCGCGGGGGATCTACTTCGGCAGATTGGCGGAAATGGGGCCGGAGGGTACGGAGTTCTCGCTCATCGAGCACGAGGACAGTGCAGATTTCCCCAGCTGAGCCGGGGCTACACCTTCGCAATTCGACGCGAGAGAGCCGGAATACGAAATTGCACGTGCATCGGCAATTTCGCGAGCGTCCTTTTCCCGCGGACAGCAAACCGCCCCGCTCCCGGGGGTAGGACCGGGACGGGGCGGCTGGTCAGCGTGGACCTGGTCAGAGCGGGGAGCTCGCGCTCAGCGTATCCAGCAGGGTCGTGATCAGTTCGAGCAGCGTTTCCAGCATTGTGCTTCCCTTCCTGTCGGTTACTTGCTTCCGGATCTCGCAATCACAGAATTGCACCGATCGGTGGGGCACAAACGCGTACGGGCAAAGAATTTTTCGGATTTGTTTTCGGCACCTCCGAATTCCACGAACAGAATTCGGAGCAAAGACGGCGAATCCGACCGAAACAATAGAAACCCGCGGGGAGCCGGGTTGCCGGTGTCGTTCCGGCGATTTGCCGGACTGCCGTGCGGGGTGCTCCGGACACTGCGATCCGGTGGCCGGGTGCGGACCGGGAACACCGGCCCCGAGTCCCGGTCGGGCCACTGCCAAGCGCGCTCGGCGGACCCGGCGCCCGCAAACGGGCACGAAACGGACCGCTCGGTCGGTCAGGCTGCGCGTGTCGCGGCGGAGTACGGCTCCCAGCGGTACAGCTGACCGGTGGCGCCGTGGTAGAGCGCGAGATCGACAGCGTCGAGCACGGCCTGCCGCGGCCCGGAGCGGGCCAGCTGCGCGCCGGAGACCGCGAGCCGCACGACCCCACCGCGCTTGGCGGTCCGCGCCGCGCCGAGCACCAGTGCCCGGCACCACCACGGCTCCGTGCGGAACCCCTCGCCGATCCCGTACACCCGGGTGCGCTGCGCGATATCGCGCTCCAGGTCCACGATCGAGGTCAGCCCGAGCGCCAGCCGGAAACCGACATCGGGAAGCGCCTCCATGGCGCCCGCCGAAGCGTCCCAGCGCGGGGCGGCGAAGAGCCGGGTGCGCAGCCCAACCCGCTCCATCACCCGATCGGCCGCCATCAACCGCAACCGCGCCTCGTGCCTCGGCAGCGCACCGAACTCGGCCCGCCTGCGCTTGGTGGCCGCCTGGTCGTAGCCGTGCAGCACGATGGCGTCGCCACCGGCGCGCCGCCCGCGCAGCCAGGCAAGCGTGGCCGGGTCGTCGGTCAGCCGATAGCCGCCCTTCAGCCGCGGCGCGACGAGCAGCGACAGCGGGACGCCCCGGTCGTCCATCTCGGCAGCGAACTCGATCGCGGCGTCCCGGGTGGTGTCCCGGATGCCGGACACGGAGACGATCAGCTCGGCAGTCATACCCGCAACGGTGGCAGGACGACATGTCCGCGGCGTGCAGCCGGGATGACGCCGAAGCCAACACCGTCACATATCGGCGCGTTCCGCTATGACGGCGCCACCTTGCCGAGCCCGACGGTGTCCAGCACCCAGGCGTACTCGAAGGCGACTTCCTTCCACTTCTCGTAGCGCCCGCTGACCCCGCCGTGGCCCGCGCTCATCTCGGTCTTCAGCAGCAGCGGGGCGTCGCCGGTCGCGACCGCGCGCAGCCGCGCGACCCACTTGGCAGGCTCCACGTAGAGCACCCGGGTGTCGTTGAGGCTGGTGATGGCGAGGATCGCCGGGTAGTTCTTGGCCTCGACGTTCTCGTACGGCGAGTAGGACTTCATGTACGCGTAGACCTCGGGGTCGGCGAGCGGGTTGCCCCACTCGTCCCACTCGATCACCGTGAGCGGGAGCGAGGGGTCCAGGATCGAGGTCAGCGGGTCCACGAAGGGCACGTTGGCGAGGATGCCCGCGAAGAGCTCCGGCGCCAGGTTGGCGACCGCGCCGACCAGCAGCCCGCCCGCGCTGCCGCCATCCGCGATCAGCCGGTCCGCGCTGGTGCGACCGGTGTCGATGAGGTGCCTGGCCGCGGCGACAAAATCGGTGAAGGTGTTCTTCTTCCGCAGCGTCTTGCCGTTCTCGTACCAGAGCCGGCCCATCTCGCCGCCGCCGCGCACGTGCGCCACCGCGAAGACCATGCCGCGGTCCAGCAGCGAGAGCCGGGAGACCGAGAAGCCGGGGTCGATGCTGGCCTCGTAGGAGCCGTAGCCGTAGAGCAGCAGCGGCGCCGCGGTGCCCGGCTGCACCGCGTCCCTGCGCCAGACCAGCGAGATCGGGATGCGGGTTCCGTCCGCGGCGACCGCCCAGTCCCGGCTCTGCTCGTAGAGCTCCGGGTCGTAACCGCCGAGCACCGGCTGCTCCTTGCGCAGCAGCAACTCGCCGGTGTCCGGGGCGTAGTCGAAGACCTGGGTGGGGGTGGTGAACGAGGTGAGCCCGATGCGCAGCGTCGGCTGCTCCCACTCCGGGTTGGCGCCGAGCCCGACGGCGAAGAGCGGCAGGTCGAACTCGAGTTCGCGGCGCTCGCCGTAGCCGTCGGGGGTGAGCGGCCAGACCGCGAGCCTGCTCAGCGCCTCGCGGCGGTAGCCGAGCACCAGGTGGCCGGCGAAGGCGTCGACGTCCTCCAGCCGGACGTCGTCGCGGTGCCCGATGAGCAGGGTCAGCGCGGCGGGGTCGCCGACCGGCGCCTCGGCGAGCACGAAGTTCTCCGCCTTCACCCCGTCGACCACGTCGTTGTGCAGGACCAGGAACCGGTCCTCGCCCGCGATCACCGCGTGCTCGACGCCGTACTCCACGCCCTCGCGGCGCGGCAGGATCACCCGGAACTCGCCCTCCGGGTCGGCCGACTCCAGCATCCAGCCCTCGCTGGTGATCTTGGAGGCGACCCAGATCAGCAGGTACTTCTCCGAGCGGGTGGTGCCGATGCTGACCCAGTACCGCTCGTCCGGCTCGTGGAAGACCTTGACGTCGGCCGCGGCGGCGGTGCCGAGCCGGTGCCGCCATACGGTGTCGGGGCGCCAGGAGTCGTCAACGGTCTGGTAGAAGACGTGCGAGCCGTCCAGCGACCAGGTGGCGCCGGGGGCGGTGCCGGGGATCTCGTCGCCGAGCTGCTCGCCGGTGCGCAGATCCAGGAAGCGCAGCAGGTAGCGCTCGTCGCCGACGGTGTCGGTGGAGTAGGCGAGCAGGGTGCCGTCGTTGCTCACCGAGAAGGCGCCGAGCGCGAAGAAGTCGTGCCCATCGGCGAGCACGTTGCTGTCCAGCAGCACCTGTTCGCCCGGAATCTCGGCACCGGCCTCCAGCTCCGGCGGGGTCCAGGCGTCCAGCCCGGCGGCGGCCGGGTCGACCGGGCAGCGGCAGTGCACGCCGTACTGTTTGCCCTCGAAGCTGCGCGAGTAGTACCAGTACTGCCCGAGCCGGGTCGGGACCGAGAGGTCGGTCTCCTGGGTGCGGCCCTTGATCTCGTCGAAGATCGCGGTGCGCAGCTCGGCCAGGTGCGCGGTGTTCGCCTCGGTGTAGGCGTTCTCCGCCTCCAGGTGGGCGATCACCTCGGGGTCGTCCTTGTCGCGGAGCCACTCGTACTCGTCGATCACGACATCGCCGTGCTGCACGCGCTCGGTCGGCACGGTCTTCGCGACGGGGGGCGGCACACTCTCGACAGACATGCGCACCACCCTACTGTCGCGCCACCCCCGCACTGCGCTCGTGCGGGGCACTCGGCGGCTTCGCCGGGAGCGCGGGCCTGGCCTCCCTTACGCTCGCCGCATGGCTTTCGCTGCGCGCCCCCGTCCGTCCGGTGTGCTGGTGGCCCTGCTCCTCGCGGTGGCCGCGCTGACCGGCGGCGCCGCCGTCCCGGCCGCGGCCTGTGCCTGCGGCGCCGTCGCCGGAACCGGCGAGATCGCCACGGTGAACAACGAAGTGGCGCTGGTGCACTGGGACGGCGCGCGGCAGACCATCCTCATGCAGCTCGCCCTGCGCTCCGACGGCGACCGCGCCGCCCTCGTCATCCCGACCCCGGCCCCCGCCACGGTGAGCGCGGGCTCCGCGGACACCTTCACCGAGCTGGAGCGCCGCACCGCGCCCGAGGTCGTCACCGAGCGGGAGTTCTTCGGCTCCGGCGAGTTCGACGGGCTGAGCTCGGGCGCCGCCCCCGGCGCGGGCCCGACCGTGCTGAAGCAGGTGACGCTCGGCCCGCTCGAGGCGACCACACTGGCCGGTGGCGGCCTCGACGGCGTGCGGAACTGGTTGCGCGACAACGGCTATCGCATGCGACCCGAGGTGGTCGAGACGCTCGCGCCGTACCTGGCCGATGGGTGGTCGTTCGTCGCCATCCGGCTCACCGGCGCGGACGGGCTGGACGGCGCGCTCGACCCGGTCCGGCTGACCTTCGACGCCACCGCCCCGGTCTACCCCATGCGCATGTCGTCGGCGGCGACGCTGCCGCAGTCGGTGCGGCTCTACGTGCTCGGCGAGCACCGGGTGCGGCGCGCCGACCCGGACGTGCCGCGGCAGTTCACCGAGGTCGAGTTCGCCGGGCGGCTGGCCGAGACCGACGACCCGCTGCTCCGCGAGCTCACCGCCGGTGGCACCGACTACCTCACCGAACTGGCCGTCTCGATCACCGAGCCTGCCCGCATCACCAGCGACTTCACCTTCGCCGATGCCGACTCCGACGCCGATTACCGGGAGCGGATCACCCGCACCGAGCAGGCGGAGGTGCTCGGCGCCCCGGCCGGGCCGGTGATCCTCGGCGCCGCGCTGCTCGCCGCCACCCTGGTGGTGATCGCGGTGCTCCGGGTCTTCCGCAGGCCGCGCTGAGCTACCCGCGGGAGAGCGCGCCGCGGATGGAACCGGCGAGGTAGTCCAGGTCGGCGCGGTGCGGGCTGGTGGCCCGCGCCCGCAGCCCGAACCCGTCGCCCGGCGTGCGCGGGATGACGTGCAGGTGCACGTGGAACACCTCCTGGCCCGCGGTCACCCCGTCGGCCAGGAAGAAGTTGACCCCGTCGCAGCCGACCTCGCTGCTCCGCAGCGCCGCCGCGAGCTGCTGCCCCACCTGGAACAGCTTCCCGCCGAGCGCCGGGTCGAGCTCGGCGAGGTTGCGCGCCACCACCTTCGGCACCACCAGCAGGTGGCCGGGGGTGACCGGGCGGATGTCCAGGAAGGCGAGCACGTCGGGGTCGTCGTACACCACGCTGGCCGGGGCCCGCCCGGCGATGATGTCGGCGAAGATCGTGTACGGGTTCACGGCGCGCTCAGAGGATCGGCGCCGGGGTGTAGCGGGCGGCGTCGGGGTAGCGGGCCACCAGCTCCTCGACCGCCGAGACCACGGCCCCCGTCTGCGCCTCGGCGGCGCCGACGAAGGCCGACTTGTCGGCGAGCGCGGCGTCCAGCGCGGCGCGGTCCAGCGGCAGCCGGTCGTCGGCGGCCAGCCGGTCCAGCAGGTCGGGCTCGCGCCCCTGCTCGCGCATGGCGAGCGCAACCGCGACCGCATGCTCCTTGATGACCTCGTGCGCCGTCTCCCGCCCGACCCCGGCGCGCACCGCCGCCATCAGGATCCTGGTGGTGGCGAGGAACGGCAGGTAGCGGTCGAGTTCCCGCGCGACCACCGCCGGGTAGGCGCCGAACTCGGCGAGCACGGTCAGGAAGGTCTCCATCATGCCGTCGATGGCGAAGAAGGCGTCCGGCAGCGCGACCCGGCGCACCACCGAGCAGAAGACGTCGCCCTCGTTCCACTGCGCGCCCGCCAGCTCGGCGGCCATCGAGGCGTACCCGCGCAGCACCACCTGCAGGCCGTTCACCCGCTCGCAGGAGCGGGTGTTCATCTTGTGCGGCATGGCCGAGCTGCCGACCTGCCCGGGCTGGAAACCCTCGGTGACCAGCTCGTGCCCGGCCATCAGCCGCACGGTGTGCGCGAACGACGACGGCCCGGCGCCCACCTGCACCAGCGCGGAGAGCACGTCGTGGTCGAGCGAGCGCGGGTACACCTGGCCGACGCTGGTGAGCACGGTGGCGAAGCCGAGGTGCGTGGCGACCTGGCGCTCCAGCCCGGCCAGCTTCTCCGGATCGCCGCCGAGCAGGTCGAGCATGTCCTGTGCGGTGCCCATCGGGCCCTTGATCCCGCGCAGCGGGTAGCGGTCGATCAGCTCGCGCAGCCGGGTGAGCGCGATCAGCAGCTCGTCGGCGGCCGAGGCGAAGCGCTTGCCGAGCGTGGTGGCCTGCGCGGCGACATTGTGCGAGCGCCCGGCCATGACCAGGGCGCGGTACTCGGCGGCACGCTCGGCCAGCCGGGCCGCGACCGCGACGCCGTGCGTGTGCACGTGCTCCAGCGAGAGCCGGATCTGCAGCTGCTCCACGTTCTCGGTGAGGTCGCGGCTGGTCATGCCCTTGTGCACGTGCTCGTGGCCGGCGAGGGCGTTGAACTCCTCGATCCTGGCCTTCACGTCGTGCCTGGTGACGCGCTCACGGGCGGCGATCGAGCCGAGGTCGACCTGATCGATGACGCGCTCGTAGTCGGCGACCACCTCGGCGGGCACGTTCACGCCGAGCTCGGACTGCGCGCGCAGCACCTCCAGCCAGAGCCTGCGCTCCAGCACGATCTTGTTCTCCGGCGACCACAGCCGCACCAGCTCGGGCCCGGCGTAGCGGGTCGCGAGCACGTTGGGCACCCGGCCGGGCGCGGTGTTCTTGGCTGCGGGGGCGGTCTCGGCAGTGGTCACGTCCGGTCAGTCTAGTGACCGGAGCCGATCGGGCTGCTGGGACGTCGGCGGGGCGACGATGTCGATCACCTCGAGCAGCGCGCCGCGGGCCGCCCGGCGCGGCTCCGGGTTCATCTCGCCGAGCGCGGCGACCACCGCGCCGTCCACCACCGCGACCAGCCTGCGCAGCTGCTCCTGCCTGACCACCCGGTCGGAGCGGCGCAGCACGTCGGCGAGCAGCTCGTCGAGCTGCTGGCGTAGTCGGAGCTGCACGCCGCGTAGCTCGGGGTGCCTGGCGGAGGCGACCGAACGCTCGTAGCGGGCGATCAGCCTGCCGCGCGCGCCGTCGTCGGTGCCCTCCGGGCCGATCAGCAGGTCGAGCACCAGGTCGACGGTCGCCTCCGCGCCGCGGCGGCGGTGGCTCACCTCGCCGACCCGCCTGCGCATGCCGTCGACTTCGGCATTGCCCGCGAACTCGACCGCGCGTGCGATCAGATCTTCGAGGGATTCGAAGTAATACGTCGTCGATGCCAGTGGCAGGTCGGCGCGGGTTGCGACCGATCGGTGCCGCACCGCCTCGAAACCACCTTCGAGCAGGAGGTCTGCGGCGGCTGCAACCAGAGCCTGGCGACGCCGTTCGCCTTTCGGGGTCGTCGCGGTTATCACCGTGCCATCGTGCCAGTCGTCATCAATACATCCGTGCGAAATCGAAAGAGGAAGAACACAGTTACCCGATTTTTACCCAATTGCGCTGCCCGCGGTGCCGTACTGCGCAAAGTTGTTGCGAGCCAGCTAATTCGGACAACGGTACTGAGACAGGGTGTTTCAGCGTGTCAGGAAGGGGCCGAGCCGGGCCAGCGCCCCCTCGATGTCGGCGGTGGCGCCGGCGAACGAGAAGCGAACGGTGCGGTGCCCGCGCGCGGTGTCGAAATCGAGCCCCGGCGCCAGCGCGACGCCGGTGTGCGCGAGCACCTCCGCGCACCAGGCCAGCGAATCCCTGGTGTGGTGCCCGACGTCGGCGTAGGCGTAGAAGGCGCCGTCTGCCGGGGCCAGGTCGGTGATCCCGATCTTCGGCAACCCCTCGAGCAGCAGTTTGCGGTTCACGGCGTAGCGCCGCACGTGGCCGTCGAGCTCCTGCTTCGCCTCCGCGCCGAAAGCGTGCACCGCCGCGTATTGCGAGATCGCGGGCGGGCAGACCGTCATGTTCGAGGCCAGCCGCTGCAGCGCGGGGCGCAGCCCGGCGGGGGCGAGCATCCAGCCCAGCCGCCAGCCGGTCATCGAGAAGTACTTCGACACCGAGCCGATCACCACCGCTTCCGTCGAGGTCTCCCAGGCCGACGAGGTGCCGCCGATGCTGTCCCCGTAGGTGATGCCGTGGTAGATCTCGTCCGAGATCAGCAGGGTGCCGTTCGCCTCGCACCAGCGGGCGAGCGCGGCCAGTTCGGCCGGGTCGATCATGGTGCCGGTGGGGTTGGCCGGGCTCGCGACCACCAGCCCGGCGGGTGGCTCGGGCAGCGCCTCCAGCATGGCGACGGTCGGCTGGAACCTGGTCTGCTCGCCGCAGTCCAGCTCCAGCACCCGGCAGCCGAGCGCGGTGAGGGTGTTGCGGTAGGCGGGGTAGCCGGGGCGGGCGACCACCACCGTGTCGCCCGGGTCGAAGGCGGCGAGGAAGAGCAGGGTGAAGGCGCCGGAGGAGCCGGTGGTCACCACGACATCGTCCGGGTCGACGGGGTAGCCGTAGGTGGCGGTGTGGTGCTCGGCGATGGCTGCGCGCAGCGGCAGGATGCCGAAGGTCTCGGTGTAGCCGAGGAGCTCGGTGCCGAGCGCGGCTCCGGTGGCGCGCAGCACCGGAGCCGGGGCGGGGGTCGATGGCTGCCCCGCCGCGAGTACCAGCACGTCACCGTGGCTGCGGGCGCGCGCGGCGGCGGCCTTCCAGACGTCCATGACGTAGAAAGGGGGGATGGTCGACCGGCGCGATTCTCTGGACACCCGTCCGACGGTAGAGCACCCGTCCGCGGGCAGCCGGAGTAATGGTCGGCGCGACCCGCACGCCTGGGCAGGCTGGTCCACCCTGGAAACCCTGCGGCACGACGCCGCCGCCACCCTCCGCGAGGCCCCGACCCCCCGCGAACTCTGGCAGCGCCGCCCCACCCGCGACGAACTGCGCACCCGAGCCAAGGACCACCGCTACCTCATCGCGGGTCTGCTGGTACTGCTCGTCCTCGCCGCGGGCGACACCGCGAACAACGGCGCGATCGTGAACCGCCCCCTCGCCCCCGGCGAAGCCCAGCGCGTCGCCCTCCCCTACCCCCCGCAGGTCCAGACCTCGACCCCGTCGATCCGCCGCCTCCTCGACGCCGTCGCCAACGGCGAGCGCCTGCGCGAACAGGCCGTGGTCGCCGCCGCCGCCCGCGCCACCCTGGAGCGCGCCCGCGCCGAGGCCGCCGCGGCCGCCGCAGGCGAACCGGTCCCCTGGCTCACCACCGGCGTAGCCCCGGTCCCCGGCAGCACCCCCGGCTCGGTGATCCCCGGCCCCGGCGGCATCGTCCTGCCCGCGCGCGGGCTGTTCACCAGCGGTTTCGGCTCCCGCTGGGGCACCTTGCACCAGGGCATCGACATCGCGGGCCCGATCGGCTCACCGATCTACGCGGTCGCCGACGGCACCGTGATCGACGCGGGCCCGGCCCAGGGCTTCGGCCTCTGGGTGCGGATCAGGCACGACGACGGCACCATCTCCGTCTACGGCCACATGTACGACTTCTTCGTCTCGGTCGGCGAGCGGGTGCCCGCCGGCATGCAGATCGCCCGCATCGGCAACCGCGGCGACTCCACCGGCCCGCACCTGCATTTCGAGGTGATCGAGGGCGGCCAGCACGTCGACCCGCAGCGCTGGTTCGCGCTCCGCGGCCTCAGCTTGAACTGAGCGCGATCCGGTTCTCGACCGCGCCGAGCCCGATATCCGTGCGGTAGTGGCTGCCGGGCAGCTTGATCGAGCCGATCCGCGCGTACGCCTGCTCCCGCGCGGCGGCCAGGTCGGCGCCGGTGCCGACCACGCTCAGCACCCGGCCACCGGCGGAGACCAGCGCACCGTCGCGCAGCGCGGTGCCGGCGTGCAGCACGGTCGCCTCGTCCGGGCCGGTCTCGCCCGCCCCGGCGACGACGTCGCCGAGCCTGGGGTGCGCGGGATAGTTCTCGGCGGCGAGCACGACGGTCACCGCGGCGCCGTCGGCCCAGCGCGGCGCGGGCAGCTCCGCGAGCCGCCCGGTTGCGGTGGCGTGCAGCAACTCGCCGAGCGGGCTCTCCAGCAGCGCGAGCACCGCCTGGGTCTCCGGATCGCCGAAGCGGCAGTTGAATTCGACGACGGCGGGCCCGGCCGCGCCCATGGCGAGCCCGGCGTAGAGCAGCCCGGAGAAGGCCGCGCCCCTGCGCACCAGCTCGGCGGCGACCGGCGCGACCACGTCGCGCACGATCTCCTCGACCGCGCCCGCGGGCAGCCAGGGCAGCGGCGTGTAGGCGCCCATGCCGCCGGTGTTCGGGCCGCTGTCGCCGTCGCCGACCCGCTTGTGGTCCTGCGCGGGCAGCAGCGGCACCACCGTCTCCCCGTCGACCAGGCAGAACAGCGACACCTCCGGCCCGTCCAGGAACGACTCCAGCAGCACCGGGTGCCCCTGCTCGAGCAGCTCGGCGCCGTGGTCGCGGGCGGCCGAGCGGTCCGGCGTCACCACGACGCCCTTGCCCGCGGCCAGCCCGTCGTCCTTGACCACCCAGGTCGGGCCGAAGCGGTCCAGCGCGGCGTCCAGGTCGGCGGGGGTGTCCACGATCTCGCTGTGCGCGGTGCGCACCCCGGCGGCGGCCATGACGTCCTTGGCGAACGCCTTGGAGCCCTCGATCCGCGCGGCCGAGGCGGACGGGCCGAAGCAGGCGATCCCGGCGGCCCGCACCGCGTCGGCGACGCCGAGCACCAGCGGCACCTCGGGGCCGATCACCACCAGGTCGGCGTCGATCTCGCGGGCCAGCGCCGCCACCGCCTCCCCGGACGACGGGTCGACCGGCCGTAGCTCGGCGTGCTGGGCGATGCCCGCGTTGCCGGGCGCGGCGACGACCGCCGTCACCGCCGGGTCCCTGCGCAGGGCGAGGACGAGGGCGTGTTCACGGGCTCCGGAACCGATGACGAGTGCGCGCACGCGCAACAGAGTAGAGGACGAAGGTGTCCTGCTCGCAGGCATAGTGGAGAGGGGGCGCCACCGCGCCGCCGCTGGACCGGGACGGGGAGATCCGATGGGCTTCATCGACGGAATCATGGGCAACGCGGGCAGCGTGGATCCCGCACGGGCGCAGCAGGAGTACGGGCGGCTGCTCGGCAACGGCGAGCAGATCTACTCGGCCTACATCCTGGTGCGCGACGCCATGCTCTTCACCAACCGCAGGCTGATCCTGGTCGACAAGCAGGGGCTCTCCGGCCGCAAGGTGAGCTACCACAGCGTGCCGTACCGCTCGATCACGCACTTCGCGGTGGAGACCGCGGGCACCTTCGACCTCGACGCCGAGCTGGTGATCTGGATCTCCGGCGCGTCCGAGCCGCTGCAGAAGAAGTTCAACCGGCAGGTCGACATCTACGAGGTGCAGGGCGTCCTGTCGCACTTCGTCGGCGTCTGACTACGCTGCCGGGCATGGCTTCCGTATTCAGCGCGATCATCGCCGGTGACCTGCCGGGGCGCTTCGTCTGGGAGGACGACGAGTTCGTCGGGTTCCTGACCATCGCGCCGGTCACCCAGGGCCACGTCCTCGTGGTGCCGCGCAAGGAGATCGACCAGTGGCAGGACGTCGACGCCGACGTCTTCGCCCGGATCAGCGGCGTCGCGCAGACCGTCGGCAAGGCCGTGCGCGCGGCCTTCGACGCGCCGCGCGCCGGGCTGCTGATCGCCGGGCTGGAGGTGCCGCACCTGCACGTGCACGTCTTCCCGGCCTTCGACATGGGCAACTTCGACATCTCCGGCGCCGACCCGAACCCGAGCGCCGAATCGCTGGACGAGGCGCAGGCGAAGATCAAGGCCGCGCTGCGCGACCTCGGCTTCTCCGACAACGTCCCGGACTGACTACCCGCGCACCCGCTGCTCCACGGCGTGCAGCAGCGCGTGCAGCCCGCGGTCCCTGGTCAGCTTGGCGTCCAGCGCGACGTTGATCACGCCGCGGAGCAGCGCGTACGGCTCCCAGCCCGCGGGCGCGACGGTGCGCGGCGCCCGTCGCTCGATGCCGTCCGCGATCACCCGCGCGGCCTCGGCACCGCTGATCCTGACGTTCAGCGGCCAGGGCAGCAGCGCCTCGACCCGGCGGCCGAGGTCGTCGTTGTCCAGCGTCTCGTGGGTCATGGCGGTGTCGACGATGCCGAAGTAGGCGACCCCGGCGGTGGCGCCGTGCGCGGCCAGCTCCACCCGCAGCGCCCGGCCGAGCTGCTCGACCGCGGCCTTGCTGATCATGTACGGCGAACCGGCCATGCCGGGCGCGAAGGCCGCGCAGGACGAGACGACAACCACGTGCCCCCGGCTCGCCACGATGGCGTCCAGCGCGGGCTTGACGGTGTTGAACGCGCCGGTCAGGTTCACCCCGAGCACGGTGTCGAAGACGGCGGGGTCCATGGTGCGCAGCGTGGCGGGCTTCGGCACGATGCCCGCGTTCGCGACCACCACGTCCAGCCCGCCGAACCGCTCCAGCACCCGCTCGACCACGGCGGCCATGGCCGCCCGGTCGGTGACGTCGGCGCCGAAGGCCGCGGCCCTGCTGCCGAGCGCCGCGGCCGCCGCCTTGGCACCCACCTCGTCCACATCGGCCAGCGCGACGACCGCGCCGCGCCGGTGCAGCACCGTGGCCAGCTCCCGGCCGATGCCCTGCGCCGCCCCGGTGATCAGGACGACCTGCCCGCGAACCCGGTAGTCGGGCTCGGTGACCCGGAACAGTGCGCGAATCATGCGCTCACCTCGTAGGAGTCGATGTCGAAACGGCTGGTGCGGCGGCGGTATTCGAAGCTCCAGTTCGGGTAGAGCCCGGAGTTGGCGCCGTCCGCGGTGGTGTAGTAGCTGTCGCAGCCGCCGGTCAGCCAGACCGTGTCGGCGCTGCGGCGGCGCATCTCCGCCAGGAACTCGGTCTGCACCTCTGGCCGCAGCTCCACCCGCCGCGCGCCCGCCCGCTGCGCGGTGCGCAGCGCGTCGACGATGTAGCCGATCTGCGACTCGATCATGAAGATGGCGGACTGGTTGCCCGCCGCCCCGAACGGGCCGAGCGTGCTGAAGAAGTTCGGGAACCCGGCCACCGCGATGCCGAGGTAGCTCTGCGGCTCGTCCAGGTAGAGCTCGGCGATGCTGCGCCCGTCCCGGCCGATGTACCTGCCGTAGACGCTGGGGGTCGGGGTGAAGCCGGTGCCGTAGACGATGGTGTCGATCGGCCGCTCGGTGCCGTCCCGCAGCACGATCGAGCGCGCCCGCACCTCGGCGATGCCGGTGGTCACCACGTCGACGTTCGGCGCGGCGAGCGCCGGGAAGTAGGCGTCGGAGAAGATGGCGCGCTTGCAGCCGATCATGTAGTCCGGGGTGACCAGGGCGCGCAGCTCCGGGTCGGCGATCTGCCTGCGCAGCTGGAACCGCCCGAGCGCCTCGTAGAGGTGCCGGAACCGCTTGTCCACCAGCGAGACCAGCCCGAACCCCTCGATGGCGGTGTACCAGCCGGCGCGGATCGCCCGGCGCAGCAGCGGCACCCGGCGCAGCAGCAGCCGCTCCGCGCCGAGCGTCGCCCGGTCCATCCGCGGCACGATCCACGGCGCCGAGCGCTGGAACACCGTCAGCTTGGCGACCTTCGGCTGGATCTCCGGCACGAACTGCACCGCGGAGGCGCCGGTGCCGATCACCGCGACCCGCTCACCGGTGAGGTCGTGGTCGTGATCCCAGTGCAGCGAGTGGAAGGCGGTGCCCTCGAAGGTCTCCAGCCCGGGCAGGTTCGGGTACTTGGCCTCGGCGAAGACGCCCGCCGCCGAGATCAGGAAGTCGGCGGTGCGCTGCCCGCGCGAGGTCTCGACCCGCCAGAGCGCGGCCTCCTCGTCCCAGCGCGCGTCCTCGAGCTCGGTGCGGAACTCGATGTTCCGCAGCACATCGTGCTGCTCGGCGACCCGGCGCAGGTAGGCCAGGATCTCCGGCTGCCTGCCGTAGGTGCGCGACCAGTCCGGGTTCGGCGCGAACGAGTAGCTGTACAGGTGCGAGGGCACGTCGCAGGCGGCGCCCGGGTAGGTGTTGGCCTGCCAGGTGCCGCCCAGCTCGTCGGCGCGCTCCAGCACCGCGAGGTCGTCGAAGCCCGCTTCGCGCAGCTTGATCGCGAGCCCGATGCCGCCGAAGCCGGCACCGACGATCAGCACGTGGTTGTGTTCCATCGGTTTCCTCTCAGCGGTCGAGTACGAGGGCGTCGCCCGCCGCGCGGGAGACGCACGGGCGGATTCGGTCGGGCCTGGCCAGCGCGGCGGGCACCCGGTCGCGGTGCTCGACCGCTCCGGAGAGCACCCTGGTCTCGCAGCTGCCGCAGAAGCCCTGCCTGCACGAGTAGGGCACCCGCGGGTCCACCCGCTGGATCGCGGCCAGCGCGGTCTCGGTGGCGCCGACCCGGACCGTGCGGCCGGTGCGCGCCAGCGTGAGGTCGAATTCCCGGCCGCCGTCGACCGGCGCCGGCGCGAACCGCTCCACGTGCAGCGACCCGGTGGGGTTGCGGTCGAAGGCCAGCCGTTGCGCGGCGGCGAGCATGCCGGGTGGGCCGCAGACATAGACCGCCGCGCCCGGCTCGGCCTTGCCGAGCAGCTCGGCCACGTCCGGCGGGCCGAATTCGTCGTCCGGGCGCACCTCGGCGCCGGGCAGCTCCGCCAGGAACGGCATCCGATCCCGGCTGCTGCCCAGGTAGATCAGCCGCCCCCGGGCACCGGCCGCCCGCACCATGGGCAGGATCGGCGTGATCCCGATACCGCCCGCGATGAACAGGTACGACGGCGCCTCGACGAACCCGAAGGCATTGCGCGGCCCGCGAATTCGTAGAACCGACCCGGCCCTGACCGTCTCGTGCACCTCGCGCGAGCCGCCGTCGCCGTCCGGGATGAGCCGCACCGCGATCCGGTAGCGGAAGCGGTCGCGCGGGTTGCCGCAGAGCGAGTAGCGGCGCTGCCTGCCCGAGGGCAGGAACAGCTCCAGGTGCGCGCCGGGCCGCCAGACCGGGAGCACGCCGCCGTCCGGCGCGCGCAGCGACAGCGCGACGACGTCCAGCGCGACCTGCTCCACCGCCTCGACCACCACGTCCCGGTCGAAGCCGCTGTTCCGCACCGGCTGCGGGCTGGAGAGCAGCGGAGCCGCCGCCCCCGCGACGAACACCTGCTTGTAGAGGTCCATCGCGGTGCCGAGCAGCCGCAGCGCACCGGGGGCTGTCACGAGTGCGCCCTGGCGGCGGGCGAGTGCGCCAGGTAGCGCAGCGCCTTGTCCATCGGCCCCAGCTGCGAGGGGTGGAAGCCGGGGCGCAGGTAACGGGGCAGCTCGGAGAAGAAGACGGTCCAGCTCGGCACCACCCCGCGCAGCGTCGCGCCGACGAACTGCGACCCCCAGAACCGGCCCTTGTCCTGCGACGGATCCTTCCGGTACAGGTACGCCGTCGAGATGATGAAGAGCGGCAGCAGCGTCGCGCTGGCCAGCACGGCCGTGCGCGCCTTCCGCGCGTAGCCGCCGTCCAGGTACATGTAGGCGTCGTAGACCACGCTCCGGTGCTCGACCTCCTCGGCGCCGTGCCAGCGCACGAGGTCGAGCATGGCCGGGTGCATGTTCTTCTCGGCGAGCACGTCCGCGTTCAGCAGCCACTCCCCGATCACCGCGGTGTAGTGCTCCATCCCGGCGAAGAGCCCGAGCCGCTCCCTGAGCCACTCCTCCTTGGCCCGTCCGTCCAGCCCGTGGTCGCCGAGCAGCCGGTCCACCAGCCACGCGATCTTGCCGATGTAGGACTCCACATCCAGCCCGATGGACTGCAGATGTTTGCGCGCCGCCTCATGGCTGTTGGCGTGCGTGGTCTCCTGCCCGACGAAGCCCTGCACCTCCTCGCGCAGCCGCGGGTCACGGATGTAGGGAAGCGCCTCGCTGAGCGCCTGCGCCATCGCCCGCTCCCCCTCCGGCAGCACCAGGTGCATGACGTTCACGATGTGGGTGGCCAGGACCTCACCCGGGATGTAGTGCAGCGGAACCGAATCGAAGTCGAACCGCACATCGCGGGCCTCGATCGCGTGCGCCTCTGTTTCAGCCATGAGCTGACCGTACAGTGCAACAAAGTACATTTCAATGTTGCGGCAACAATTCAACGGAGAATGTTGCACTACCGTTCGGTTCTGCTAGCGTCAAGGGGTGTCCGCCTCCCTCGAGAACGCCGTCTCCGACACCGTCGAAACCCGGATCCTTGATGCCGCGCTCACCCGCTTCCAGGCCGTCGGCGTGAAGAAGACGACGATCGAGGACGTCGCCAGGGAGGCCGGCGTCGACCGGGTCACCGTCTACCGCCGCATCGGCTCCCGCGACGACCTCGTCCAGGCCGTCGTCAGCCGCGAGGTCGGCACGGTTCTGGCGGAGATCGCCGACATCGCCGAGCGCCACGACACCATCGACGACCTGGTCGTCGACATCTTCGTCACCGTCATCGGCCGCTGGCGCAGCAATCCGCTCGCCCAGCGCATGCTGTCGCTGGAGCCCGAGCGCGTAGTCCTGAAACTGACCACCGAAGGCGCCACCACCTTCGCCATGTCCATCGCCGCTACCGCCGCCGCCACCCAGCGTGCCGCCGACCGCGGGCTCCTCACCGCCCCCGACGACCTCGTCACCCGCGCCGAAATCGTCTGCCGCATAGTGCATTCGCTGATTCTCGCCCCGCACGGCAGTCGCGAGCTCTCGACGGAAGCGGAGCTCGACGAGTTCGCCCGCCGCTATCTGGTCCCGATCATCACCGGCTGAGATTTCTCTGCCAGACTCGTTCCGGTGATGGGTGCCAAACAGCTCAAGATCGGCCTCCGAGTCCGCGACCTCCACCGCTCCGCGGCCCTCTACCTGCGCCTCGGCTTCCGCGAGATCCCCAACGACGACCAACCCGACCTGCGCTACCTCACCTTCCGCAACACCTGGCTCATCCTCTCCGCCCTCGACAGCCACGGCTACAACAACACCGAGCGCGAACAACTCGTCCGCACCGGTACCCGCGGCCTCGGCGTCGTCCTCGCCATCCCGGTCCCCGACCTGGACGCGGCCTACGAGCTGTGGCAGGCGGAGGGGCTGTCGATCACCAGCGAGCGCGAGAACGTCGTCTGGGCCCGCATCTTCTCCGGCCTCGACCCGGACGGGTACGAGGTCACGTTCGAGCAGTTCGAGTAGGACGACTCCGTCGGGCGGCCGCTGCTCGCCGAAAAGAGCCTCCTGTCAGGATTGAACTGACGACCTTTCGCTTACAAGGCGAGTGCTCTACCACTGAGCTAAGGAGGCGGAAAGCGGTGCCAGCATATACGGCACCGCACCGGGTGGCACGAGGGTTTCGTGTCACCCGGTGAGGGGTCGATCGTCCCGGCGCAGTATCGGAACGAGGGTCAGGACTGGGCGCCCTGGCGGGCCGCGTCGTCGGCGGCCATCGCGTCACGCAGGCTCTTGGGCCGCATGTCGGTCCAGTTCTTCTCCACGTACTCGACGCACGCGGTGCGGCTGTCCTCGCCGAAAACCACTCGCCATCCGGCCGGGACCTCCGCGAAGGCCGGCCACAGGGAGTGCTGTTCCTCGTCGTTGACCAGAACGAAGAAGCGGCCGTCTTCGTCATCGAAGGGGTTGGTGCTCATTTCACCTCACTGGGGATACTGGCGCGTTGGTCGGGGATCGGGCTCGGGCACGACCACGATGAGCCCGAGCGTTGTTTCGACCCTAGCAAGCCGGGTGTTACGGCTGGGCCGTTACCTCAGGCGGCGAAGAAATCCAGCAGGATCTTGTTCACCGCTTCGGGCCGCTCCAGGTAGCCGTAGTGCCCGGCGTCCGGAACCTCCTGGTAGCGCGCGTTCGGGATGACGTCGGCGACCTCGCGGGACAGGTAGGGCGGGATCATCCGATCGTCGGCGAAACCGACCGAGAGGCACGGCACGGTGATGCCTCGGTATGCCTGCACTCGATCGAAATCGTGGTCCATCTTGCGCTGTGCCCGGATACCGGGGGTGACCGGGCCTCCGGTGAACTCGAAGAGGTCGAGCCAGTCGCGGGCGGCATTGCGATCGGCCATGGTGGCGGGCGACAGGTTCATGACGGCGGTGAGCGCGGCCTCGTACTTGGCCGGCAGCCGGACGCCGCTCGCGTCGAGCTCGTGCTCACCGGCCGAGAGCGTCTTCTGGAACTGGTCGAGGCGGCCGTGCCCGGCCATGAACACGGCCTTGCGCACCAGCTCGGGGCGGGCCAGCGCCAGCTCCTGGGCCACCCGCGCGCCCATGGAGGTGCCGACGACGAGCGCGGGGCCCTCGTCGAGCAGCTCGATCAGCCCGGCGGTGTCGGCGACCATCTGCTCGATGGCGATGCCGGTGGCGGACTCGGAGGACGGGGCGATGCCGCGGTTGTCGAAGGTGCAGACGCGGTAGCCGGCGGCGACGAGGGCGGGCACCTGGTGCAGCTCCCAGACCCGGCCGGGGCTGCCGGTGCCCATGATCAGCACGACCAGCGGCCCGGCGCCCTTGACATCGGTGCCCCTGGTGCGGTCGCCCTTGACCTGGTAGTTGAGCGAGATTCCGTTCACCGTGGCCAGCGGCATCGTCGTCGGTCCTTTCGTGGAGGTTGTTCGTCGTCCACGGTATAGGGAGCGGGTGGCGGTGTGCACGGCACCGGTGGGGGCTGTGCACAACTCGAGGGGTGTGCATAAATGCCGCCGCACGTGGCATCCGCCGCGCGGGCGCGGGGCACCCGCTCCCCGGCGCCGGATATCATTGACTATTCGCAGAGACCAGCGTATTAGCCGGGAGGACTGACAGATGGCCGCGAAGAGCAGCGCGAACGACATCGCGGACGACGATCTCGAGCCGTTGGCCGACGAGACCGCACGTCAGGCACAGCGGGTGGTCGCGGCATACGCCGCGGACGCCGACGAGTGCCGGATGCTGCTGGCGATGCTCGGCATCGGCACGGGCGTCCGCGCCGAGTAGGCAGACCGGGGCAGTCGACGCCGAGGGCGCCGTCGACCGGCCGGACCGACACACACAACAGCACACTGCGGCAGACGCTCGTCAGCGGCCTCGAAGCGCAAAGGATGCGTGAGTGGATCACATGAACGACCACCAGTCCGACGACCCCGACACCGTCTCGCCCGACGCAGGGCCCGAACCGATCGGCCACGGCGGCACCGCCGCCGACTACGCACCCGTCGCGGGCTCCGGCTCCGGCTTCGTCGTCGTCGCCAACCGGTTGCCGGTCGACCTGGAGAAGCTGCCGGACGGCACCCGCCGCTGGAAGCGCAGCCCCGGCGGCCTGGTCACCGCGTTGGAGCCGGTGCTGCGCAGCAACAGGGGGGCGTGGGTCGGCTGGGCGGGCATCCCGGACGTCGACGTCGACCCGATCATCGAGGACGGCCTGGAGCTGCACCCGGTGCCGCTCACCGCGGACGAGGTCGCCGATTACTACGAGGGCTTCTCCAACGCCACGCTGTGGCCGCTCTACCACGACGTCATCGTGCGCCCGGTGTACGACCGGGCCTGGTGGGCCGCGTACGTCGAGGTCAACCGACGCTTCGCCGAGGCGACGGCCAAGGTGGCGGCGGAGAACGCTACCGTCTGGGTGCAGGACTACCAGCTCCAGCTGGTGCCGAAGATGCTGCGGATGCTGCGGCCGGACCTGACCATCGGCTTCTTCCTGCACATCCCGTTCCCGCCGGTCGAGCTGTTCATGCAGATGCCGTGGCGCACCGAGATCGTGGAGGGGCTGCTCGGCGCCGACCTGATCGGCTTCCACCTCCCCGGCGGCGCGCAGAACTTCCTCTACCTGGCCCGCAGGCTGGCCGGGCAGCCCACTTCGCGCGGCACCGTCGGGGTGCGCTCCAAGCTGGGCGTCGTGCAGGTCGGGTTCCGCACGGTGCGGGTCGGCGCCTTCCCGATCTCGATCAACTCCGCCGAGCTGGACGAGCTCTCCCGGCGCCGGTCGGTGCGCGAGCGGGCCGCCAAGATCCGGGCCGAGCTGGGCAGCCCGAAGACCATCCTGCTCGGCGTCGACCGGCTGGATTACACCAAGGGCATCGATATCCGGCTGAACGCGCTGGAGGAACTGCTGGTCGACGGCCGGATCGACCCGACGCACACGGTCATGGTGCAGCTCGCCACGCCGAGCCGGGAGCGGGTCGACAGCTACATCCAGATGCGCGGCGACATCGAGCGCCAGGTGGGCCGGATCAACGGCGAGTTCGCCAGGGTCGGCTACCCGGTGGTGCACTACCTGCACCGGCCCATCCCGCGCGAGGAGCTGGTCGCCTTCTTCGTCGCCGCCGACGTCATGCTGGTGACGCCGCTGCGCGACGGCATGAACCTGGTGGCCAAGGAGTACGTGGCCTGCCACAGCGGGCTGAACGGCGCGCTGGTGCTCAGCGAGTTCACCGGCGCGGCGGCCGAGCTGCGCCAGTCCTACCTGTGCAATCCGCACGACCTGGACAGCGTCAAGGACGCCATCGTCGCGGCGGTGGACGACGACCGGGACACCAGGCGCCGCCGCATGCGGGCGCTGCGCAGGCAGGTGCTCGCGCACGACGTCGACCGCTGGGCCAGGGCCTTCCTGGAGGCGCTCGCGCAGGACCAGGTGGCGGGCAGCGCGCTGATGACCGTCGGCGACGAGGACGACGACGAGGTCGATCGCGACACCGACGACTGACCGCGCACAGCGACTTCACAGGAAAGGTCCAGCGACTTCGGAGGCCGGTGACCGACGATGGTCTCCATGACAGCTGTACCGCCCGAGGCCAGGGTGCTCGTCGTCGACGACGAGCCCATGATCGTGGAGTTGCTGGCGGTGAGCCTGCGGTTCCAGGGCTTCGAGGTGGCGACGGCGGCGGACGGCGCACAGGCGCTGGATCGCGCGCGCAGCTTCCGCCCGCAGGCGCTGATCGTCGACGTCATGATGCCGGGCATGGACGGTTTCGGACTGCTCCGCAGGCTCCGCGCCGACGGCATCGACGCGCCGGTGCTCTTCCTGACCGCGCGCGACGAGGTGCAGGACAAGGTCGCAGGGCTCACGCTCGGCGCCGACGACTACATCACCAAACCGTTCTCGCTGGAGGAGGTGGTGGCCCGGCTGCGCGTCGTGCTGCGCCGGGCTGGCCACGGCGAGCCGCCGAAGGAGACATCGCGGCTGCGCTTCGCCGATATCGAGCTGGACGACGACACGCACGAGGTGTGGAAGGCCGGGGAACCGGTGGCGCTCTCGCCCACCGAGTTCACGCTGCTGCGCTACTTCATGGTCAACGCGGGCACGGTGCTCTCCAAGCCGCGGATCCTGGATCACGTGTGGCGCTACGACTTCGGCGGTGAGGTGGGGGTGGTCGAGACCTACGTGTCGTACCTGCGCAAGAAGGTCGACACCGGCGGTCAGCGGCTGATCCACACGCTGCGCGGGGTCGGGTACGTGATGCGCGAGCCGCAGCGCGCCCGGTCGGGGCGGTGAGCCGGGTCGCGAGGGCAAGGGGCGCGCTCGGCGCCCGGCTGTCGGCGATCCCGCTGCGCGTGGGGCTGGTGCTTGCGCTGGTGCTGCTCTGCGCCGCCGGGCTGGTCGCCTCAGGCATGCTGGTCACCTCCGCGCTGGAGCGTTCGCTGCTGAACCGCACCGACCAGCAGCTGCGCGAGGCCGCGCTCTCCTGGGCCAGGCCGGACCGGCTGGTCGGGCCGCTGCCCGCCGACGGCAGGCAGCCGCCGAGCCCGTTCTTCGTCGAGGTGGAGCGGCCGGACGACCCCGCCCGGCTGGTGCTGCGGCCGTTCAACATCGACGCCACCCCCGCGCTGCCGGAGCCGCCGATCGGGCGGCCGGTGACCGTCGGCTCCACCGACAACGCCGACGTGCAGTGGCGGGTGCTCAGCCTGCGCACCAGGGACGGCACCACCACGGTGGCTGCGCCGCTCACCCAGAACCGGGACACCGTCGACCAGCTGGTCATGCTGCTGGTCGTGGTCGGGGTGCTGGTGCTGGTTGCGCTCGCCGTCGCGGCGTACTTCGTGATCAACCGGAGCCTGCGGCCGCTGCTCGACGTCGAGCGCACCGCCGCCGCCATCGCCGCGGGCGACCTGCACCGGCGGGTCCCGCAGCAGAACACCAAGACCGAGGTCGGCAGGCTCTCCCGCTCGCTGAACGGCATGCTGGCGCAGATCCAGCGCGCCTTCGAGGCGCGCACGGCCTCCGAGGAGGCCGCGCGGCACTCCGAGGAGCGGATGCGCCGCTTCGTCGCGGACGCCAGCCACGAGCTGCGCACCCCGCTCACCACCATTCGCGGCTTCGCCGAGCTGTTCCGGCAGGGCGCGACCAGCGATCCCGCGCTCTTCATGGACCGGATCGAGCGCGAAGCGCAGCGGATGGGGCTGCTGGTCGAGGACCTGCTCATGCTGGCGAGGATGGACGCCGACCGGCCACTGGACCTGGCGCCGGTCGACCTGCTGACGCTGGCCAGCGATGCCGTGCACAGTGCGCGGATGCTCGGAGCCAAGGACGCCGAGCCGCACACCGTCGAGCTGGAGGTGCGGCCGGGCACCGGCACGCTCGAAGTGCTCGGCGACGACACCCGGCTGCGGCAGGTGCTCAGCAATCTGCTGAGCAACGCGGTGGTGCACACGCCGCCGGGCACGGCCGTCACCGTGCGGCTCACGCCCGCGGCAAACGAGGTGCTGCTGGAGGTGGCCGATACCGGGCCCGGGCTGCCCCGGGACGAGGCGGAGCGGATCTTCGAGCGCTTCTACCGCACCGACACCTCGCGGACCAGGGCCAGCGGCGGGACCGGGCTCGGGCTGTCGATCGTGCGCGCGCTGGTGACCGCGCACGGGGGTGAGGTGCGGGCGGTGAGTGCGCCCGGGGAGGGCACCACCTTCACGGTGCGGCTGCCCCGCGACCTCACACCGGGGTGACGGCGGCGACCAGCCAGCGGTCGCCGTCGCGGTCCAGCTCGACCTTGACCCGGCTGCCGCTCGTCGTGCCCTCGGGGCTGTCCTTGCTGGTGGTGATCTGGTTCAGGAAGAGCATGACCACGGCGTTGTTCGCGTCCGCGGAGACGATGCCCGCGGCCTGGGCGTCGGCCTGCACGCTGAGCTGCTTCTCCTTGGCGCCGGGGGCGATGGCGTCCTGGATCAGGGTCAGGTAGTCGGCGCGGAAGTCGGGGGCCAGGTTGTCGGCGGCCTTGGGGAGTTCGGTGTCGACGGAGTTGAAGTCGTAGCTGAACATGGCGGAGACGGTGCGGCTCGCGGTGGTCGCGGCGTCGGCGCGGGCCTGCTCGGTGCGGTTGTCGTCCCAGAGGCGGTAGCCGTTGACGCCGGCCAGGATGGCGGCGGCGAGGAGGAGAACGGCCGCTGCGCCAGCGAGGATCTTGATCCGGCTCATGCTGTATCCACTCGGCCTGAGCGAGGGCCCTCCGCGGCCACGCTTCGCTTCCGTCTCCGGGCCTGACTCGCTCATGCCACGAACTCCACTTTCGACGCGGTGAGGCCCTCGTCGCCGCGGGCGATGGTGACGCGGAACCGGTAGTAGCGGGTCTGGGGCTCGGCCTGGCCCGCGTTGGTCAGGGTCTGCTTGGCGGCGACGAGGACCTGGGCGGAGTTCTCGTCGTCGCGCTCGAGGGCGGCTTCGACGATCTCGCCGGTGGAGACGACCTTGGCCTGCTGCACGATGTCGGTGAAGGGGTCGACGCGGCCGTCGAACTCGGTCTTGAAGTCGCCGGAGGCGACCGAGAGGATCCGGTCGATGTCCTCCCTGGCGGAGTCGGCGCGGATCGTGGTCAGGTTCAGGACGGTCTGGCGGGCGGTCTGCAGGTACTCGTTGCGGCGCTCGTCCCTTGCGTCGTTCTCGCGGACCGCGAGCGTGGTGAGGACTGCGCTCGCCGCGATCGCGATGGCGGCGATTGCCGCTGCGGCGGTCAGGGCGAGGCGCTTCCAGGAGCGGGCCGGAGTCGCCGCTTCCGGCGCAGGGGTCTCGTCGGCGTCCTTGTCGAGCGCGACCTCCGCCGCCGCAGGCTTCGCCACCCCTGCCTTCGCCGGTGCGACCTCCGCCGCTCCGGGCTTTGCCGCCGCGGGCTTCGTCGCCGCGACCTCCGCCGCCGCAGGCTTTGCCGCCGCAGGCTTCGTCGCTGCGGACTCTGCGGGCGCGGCTTCGGATACCGCAGACTCTGCCTTCGTCGGCACCGCGTCGGAGCCGGGCGTGGACGCCGAGCCGATTGTCTCCTCGGCGGTCACCGTCGCGGAACCGGGCTCACCGGCACCGGAGACCGTCACCTCGGGTGCGGCACCCGAGACGTCCCCGCCTTCGGCGGGCGGCGGCCCCGCCGAGCGCAGCGCCCGGCGGCGAGCACGCGGCTTGTCGTCGTTGATCTCGCTCATCGTTGCTGCTCCTCGAGCATCGCCTGCCAGCTCGACGGTACCGTGCCCGACCCGTCGGCCACGTCGCCTTGCCGATACGAGCGGCCGTCGGGGCCCATGTACACCCCGGAGCCGGGGTCGTAGGCGCGGGCCGAGGCGGGGGTGACGGCGGTGCCGTCGGAGCCACCGGTGTAGGCGGCGGGCTCGACCGGCTGCGGCGGCCCGAAGGGCGGGTTGTTGCCGAGCGGGGTGTAGGCGCCGGTGCGGCAGAGCTCGGGGGTGGGGGCGCGCCTGCCGGGGTACTCCTGACACGGCGTGTTGCGGATGCCGCGCACCGCCTCGGCCGCGTCCTGCGGCACCTTGCAGTAGAGCCCGGGCGGGGTGTCCGGGATGTCGAGCAGGGTGGGGTCGCGGCGCTCTTCGGGCGGGAGGAAGCCGGTGGTGCAGGGCGGCGGGTCGTTGACGGTCAACATGAAGTCGACCATCGCGCCGTACTCCAGCGGCCCGCGCACCGCGGTGAGCAGCGCGGCAACCAGCGGCGGGTAGACGACCAGGATCTGCTCCAGCCCGGCGTGGTAGATGGTGCCGACCTGCCCGACGCTCACCAGGTTGGCGAGCAGCAGCGGCAGCGTCGGGCGCAGCGTCTGGAACAGGTCGGTGACCTGCTGCATCGCTCCTGGCCCCTCGGTGAGGATATTGCGCAGCGCGGGGTCGTGCGCGCGCAGCTGGTCGGTGACGGTGGCGAGGTCGGCGGTCCAGCTCCTGATGTTCGCGTCCGACTGCACCTGGGTGTCGAGCAGCGGCCCGATCTGGTCGAGCAGTTGCTTGGTCGGCTCGACGCTGCTCTGCGCCTCCTGCACTAGCAGCGCCGCCGAGTCGATGAAGCGCTGCAGGTCGGGGCCAGCGCCGTTGAAGGCGCGGAACGACTCGTCGATCACCTGGCGCAGCCTGGTGTCGGCGACGCTGGAGAGCAGCCGGTCGGTCTGGTCGAGCAGCGACCCGACGTCCTGCGGCAGCTTGGTGCGGTTCACCGGGATGACGTCGCCGTCGCGCAGATCGCCGTCGTCGCCGCGATTCTCGGCCGGGATGAGGTCGACGTACTGCTCGCCGATGGCCGAGACGCTGCGCACCCAGGCGTCCACGTCGGAGGGCACCTTGTGGTCGCTGTCGATGGAGATGATCGCGTCCACCCCGTCGGGCGTCAGTTTCACCTCCTGCACCTTGCCGACATTGGTGCCGCGGTAGGCGACGTTGGCGTTCGGGTAGAGCCCGCCGGTGGCGGCGAGCTGCACCGTGACCTGGTAGCGGCCGATGCCGAGCATGGCGGGCACGCCGACGTAGGTGCCGCCCATGATGATCAGCCCGACCGCGGTCAGGATCGCGAAGATGACCAGCTGGATGCGGACGAAACGGGTGAGCGTCATTGCCCGGCACCTCCGGGTGCGGCCGGTGCTCCGGGCAGCGGCACGGTCAGGCCGGGAATGGCGGGCAGCCCCGGGATCGGCGGCAGCCCGGGAATGGTCGGGGCCGGGCCGGGCGCCTGGTCGGGCGTGGCGAGCGGGCCGAGCGCGGGGTTGCCCGGCTGGCTCGCGGTCTCCGGCGCGATGGTGCCGAGCACGCCCTCGATCCCGCCGAAGCGGCCGCCGAGCGGGGTTCCGGTGAGCCAGTTGGAGTCCAGCCTGGCCGCGGTCAGGTCGAGGGTCATGAAGAGGTTCAGGTAGTCGCCCTTGATCGCCCGGTCCAGGTTCTTCATCGGGAACGGGAAGGTCGCGATGATCTTCAGCGACTCGGTGAGGTTGTGCCCGGTGTCGGCGAGCGTCTGCAGCACCGGGTGCAGTGCGGCGAGGTTGGCCTTCAGGTCGTCGCCGCTGGCGTCGATGATCCGCTCGGTGACGTCGCTGAGGTCGCCGAGCGCGGTGAGCGCCCTGGTGATCTCGGCCCGCCGGTCGGCGAGCACGGTGAGCGCCGGGTGGATGTCGGTGATGGCGGCGGCGAGCACGTCGCGCTGCGCCACCAGCTCTCCGCCGAGCCGGTCCAGCCCGCCCATGGCGGCGATGATGCTCTGGGTCTGCCCGTTCAGGCCGATGGTGAGGTCGTTGAGCTGGACGATCAGGTCGCGGACGTCGCTCTCGCGGCCGGTCAGCGCGGTGTTCAGCTCGCGGGTGATGTTCTCCAGCTGGGAGATGCCGCCGCCGTTCAGCACCACCGAGAGCGAGGAGAGCACCTGCTCGGTGGTCGGGTACACCGAGGCCCGCGTCAGCGGGATGGTGTCGCCGTCGCGCAACTCACCCTCGGGCGCGACGTCCTTCGGCGGGGCCAGCTCGACGTGGTTGCTGCCGAGCAGGCTGGTCTGGCCGATCGCGGCGGTGGCGTTGGCGGGCAACCGCACGTCCTGCTCCAGCGAGACGGTGACCAGCGCGTGCCAGCCCTCGACCGTGATGTCGGCGACCGTCCCGACCGCGACGTCGTTCACCCGGACCGGCGAATTGCGGGTCAGCGTGGTGACGTTCGGCATCTGGATGCGCACCTGGTAGGCGCCTGCGTCGGTGCCCTTGGCGCCGGGCATGGGGATCGAGTTCAGCCCGTCCCACTCGCAGCCGGTGGTGCCGAGCACGATCGCGGCGGCCGTGGCGAGCACGGTCAGACATCGGCGGTTCATCGCCCACCTCCCGGAATGGCGAGCCCGGCCAGCCCCTGCGGCACCGAGATCGGCGCCTGCGCGGGGGCGGGACCCTGATCCCGCGGGCCCTCGGCGGCCAGGCTCGGCGGGCTGTAGACGAGCTGGTCGGGGAAGGCGGTGACGCCGGTCGCCGGGTTGGTCATGATCGGCAGGTAGTTCATGCCGAGCGACTGGATCACCGGGGCGAGGAACTCGTTGCAGAGGTCCGCGCTGCGGTCGGACTGGTTCTTCTCCAGGGCGCGCACCGAGCCGCAGAGGAAGCTCATCGGGTTGCCCGGGTTGGCGAGCGCGATGGCGCCGGTCAGCGTGCCCTGGGCCGGTTTGTAGAGCTGGTAGAAGTTCACCAGCGCGGTCGGACCCGAGTGCAGCGCCTGCTCCAGCTCCGGCCGCTTGTCGGCGAGGATCTGGGTGGCCTGGGCGAGCTTCTGCACGCTGTCGGTGAGCTGGGTGCCGCTGTCGTCGAGGAAGCGCCTGACGTCCACGATGGCCAGATCCAGGTTGTCCAGCCCGGCGCCGAGCTCGGCCGACACCCCGGCCAGCACCGAGGAGACCGAGGCCAGCCTGCCGCCGAACTGCACGATCTGCTCGTTGCTCGCGCTCAGCACCTCGACGAACTTCTGCAGGTTGCGAATGGTGCCGAAGAGGTCGGTGCGGCCGTCGGAAAGCGTGCTCAGAGTGGCGGAGAGCTCGCGCAGCGTGTCCCGGAAGCGGTCGCCGTTGCCGTCCAGGTTGTCCGCGGCGACGTTCACGAAGCGGCCGAACGAGCCCTGCTCGTCGTCGCCGACCGGGCCGAGCGTCGTGGCCAGCTTGGAGAGCTCGGTCTTGATGTCGTCCCACTCGACCGGGACCGCGGTGCGCTCCAGCCCGATGGTGGCGCCGTCGGCCAGTTTGGCGCCGCCGGTGTAGGCCGGAGCGAGCTGGATGAAGCGCGCCGAGACCAGCGAGGGGGCGATCAGGACGGCGCGGGCCTCGGCGGGGACGTCGACGCCGCGGTTCAGCGTCATGGTCACCGCGACCTTGTCTTCGCCGGGCTCGATCTCGTCGATCCGGCCCACCTTGACCCCGAGGATCCGGATGTCGTCGCCCTCGTAGAGCCCCGCGGTGGAGGGGAACTCGGCGGTCACGGTCGTCGTGCCGATATTGCGCAGGCCGAAGTACCCGGCCACCGCGATCAGCGCGACGACCAGCACCGCGGCCCCGATGGCGAGCGTCCGGCGCGGGATGTTGCTGACGGTGTTCCGCACGGTCATCGCGGCGGCTCCTGAACGGCGGGCCCGATCGAGGGCGGTGGATCGGCGAGGTACTGGCGCAGCGAGTCGGGCAGGTGCTGCGGCCAGACCAGCGAGTCGACCAGGATCTGCAGCCCGGTGCTTGTCGCGTTCACCACGTACGCCTGGAAGTACGGGCCGCTGCCGACCTGCTCGCCGAGCGCCGCGGAGAACGGGCCGAGCCGGTCCAGCGCCAGCGAGATGTTCTCCCGGTTCCTGGTCAGCAGGTCGAGCACCTGGTCCAGCTTCTGCAGCGCCGGGTTCAGCTGGGCCTCGTTGTCCGCGATCACGCCGCGCAGCTGCAGCGCCAGGCCGTTCACGTAGACGATGAGCTGGCTGATCGCGGTGCGCCTGCGGTCCAGCTCGCCGAGCAACTCGTTGCCGTCGAGCAGCAGCGCGTTGATCTGGGTGCCGCGCTCGGCCAGGATCTCGGTGACCCGCTGCGCCCTGGCCAGCAGGTCGGTGAGCGCCTGGTCGCGGGTGTTGATGCTGCGCGAGAGCGCGGTCACGCCGTCCAGCGCGGAGCGCAGCGGGGCCGGGGTGTCGGCGAAGCTCACCGAGAGCGCGTCCAGCGTCTCGTCCACCCGCTGCATGTCGAGCCCCTGCACGGTGCCCGCCAGGTCGCCGAGCGCCTCGTTCAGCGAGTACGGCGAGTTGGTGCGCTCCAGCGGAATGGTGTCGGTGGCGCGCAGCGCGCCCGGCCCGTCCGGCGAGACCTCGAGCGACTTGCGGCCGAGCACGGTGTTGGTCTTGATCGCCGCGCCGGTCTTCTCGCCGAGCACGATCGACTCACTGAGACTGAAGGTGACGAGCACCTTGGCGCCATCCAGCCGGACGTCCTCGACCCGGCCCGAGCGCACCCCGGCCACCTGCACCGCGTCGCCGGGGACCAGCCCGCCCGCGTCACCGAAGAAGGCGGTGTAGGTGGCGCCGGAGCGGATGAAGGGCAGCCGGTCGAACTGCAGCGCCGAGAGGGCGATCGCGACCGCGAGCACGAGGCCGACGATGCCGATGGTCATCGTCGTGGAACGACCGTCTGTCACTGTGGGGGAGCGCTGTTCGCTCATCATGATTCCGCGCACCTTCCACTCGTCTGCGGACCGGGCAGGTTGATCTGGATCGGCTGCCCGTTCGGGCCGTCCATCACGATGTTCGTCTCGCAGACGTAGAGCTGCAGGAAGGAGCCGTAGGAGCCGATCCGGATGAGCTTGCGGTAGGTCTCCGGGAGCTTGTCGAGCACCCACTGCACGTCGGCCTCGCCCGCGTTCAGATTGGTGGCCAGCCGGTCGGTCTGCGCGATGGTGGCGCGCAGATCGGGGCGGGCCTGGGCGAGCAGGTCGGTGAGGTCGCCGGTGGCGCCCGCGATCCGGGGCAGCGCGGCCCCGATCGGGTCGCGGTCCTCGGCCAGCCCGCTGACCAGGCGCTGCAGCTCGGCGATGGTGGTCTCGAACTGGTCGCCGCGCTCGTCGATGGTGGCGAGCACGGTGTTCAGGTTGGTGATCACGCTGCCGATCAGGGCGTCCCGGTCGGCCAGCGTGCGGGAGAAGGCGCCGCCGCTGTTCAGCAGCGAGACCAGCGTGCCGCCCTGGCCCTGGAAGATCTGCAGCAGCGCGTTGGTCAGGTCGTTCACCTGGCCCGGGTCCAGCCCGCGGAGCAGCGGCTTGAAGCCGCCGAGCAGCATGTCCAGGTCGAGCGCGGGCGCGGTGCGCTCCAGCGGGATGCTGCCGCCGGAGCGCAGCTGCTCGGCCGAGCCAGGCCCCTCCAGCAGCTCCAGGTAGCGGTCGCCGACCAGGTTCTCGTACCGGATGGCGGCCCTGGTGCTGGTGAAGAGCGGGAACCGGCGGTCGACGTCGAACTCGACGTGCGCGCGGTAATCGTCGTCGACCTTTACCGAGGTCACCGAGCCGACCGGAACCCCGGCGATCCGCACCTTCGCGCCGGGCAGCATGCCGGACGAGCTGGTGAAGACGGCGTGGTAGCCCTCCTCGCGGGAGAACCGCATCTGGCTGAAGACCACGACCAGCCCGGCGAAGATCAGGGTCATCACCACGGTGAAGATCGCCAGTTTGATGCCGGTGGCATTGCTGCGTTTCACGGCTGCCCCACCCCCGGCATGCCCGCGAAGAGGATCTCGAACACCTTGGGGCCGAGGGTGATCTTGGTGTTCGGGGTGTAGGGCGAGCCCTCGCTGGTGTCGGTGACGGTGTAGTCCGAGTGCATGCCCGGGTAGCGGTCGGAGATGCCCCGGCAGCTCGGGCCGCCGGTGGCGTTCACCTTCGGCAGGTCCCTCGGGTAGGTGTACGGCTCGGCGCCGTACATGAAGTTGGTGTTCAGCGCGACTCCCTCCTGGCCGCCGCCGAAGACCGCCTCGCCCAGCGGCAGCGCGGTGGCCAAGCCGTTGACCAGGCAGTACAGCGCGGGTGAGTACTGGTTCAGCAGCGTGGTGGTCGGAGTGAGCAGCTCCAGCGCGGTGATCACCTGGGTCTCGTTCTCGCGCAGCACCGCGCCGGTGGTGTCGGCCATGCCGATCACGTTCAGCAGCAGGCCGTCGAAGTTGCGCTGCTCCTGGACGAGGGTGCCGCCGGTGACGGTCAGGTTGTCGACCGCGCGGAGCAGGTCGGGGGCGGCGTCGGCGTAGATATTCGTGACCTGGGCGGTGGTGTCGAGGTCGCGCTGCAGCGTCGGCAGGTACGGGTTCAGCTCGCGCAGGTAGGCGTCGCTGGTGCTCAGCAGCTCGCCGAGCTTCTGGCCGCGGCCGTCCAGCGCCGAGCCGAGCGCGGCGAGCGTGGCGTTCAGCTTCTCCGGCTCCAGCTCGTTCAGCACCTGGGAGAGGTGCTGGAAGATGGTGTCGAACTCGACCGTCACCGACTCCGCGGCGACCGTCGCGCCCGACTTCAGCGGGGTGCTCGACGGGTCGTCCGGGATCACGAAGTTGATGTACTTGGCGCCGAAGACGGTGGTCGAGCGGATGTCGACGCGGGCGTTCGACGGCACCAGGTGCAGCTGGTCCGGGTCGAGCGCCAGCGAGATCCTGGCGTCGTCACCGGTGGTGTCCACCCCGGTGACCCGGCCGATCTCCACCCCGCGCACCCGCACCTTGGCGTCCGGGTCGAGCACGAGGCCGCTGCGCGGCGCCTGCACCGTGACCGCCGCGACCGGCGTGAACCCGCCGACGAACATGGTCAGCGCCACCGCGGCGACCGCCACCAGCAGGAGCACCATCGCCAGCCCGGCGAGCTTGAGCCCGTACCGGTCGAGGAACCGGGCGCCCCGGCCCGGCTCGGCCGCGCGTTGCTGCGTCGTCATGGTCCGCGTCACCCCGAGAGATGGAAGTTGCCGGAGGTTCCGTAGATCGCCAGCGAGATCAGCAGCGTCACCGACACCACCGCGACCAGCGAGGTGCGCACGGCATTGCCGACCGCGATGCCGACCCCGACCGGGCCGCCCGCCGCGGTGTAGCCGTAGTAGGTGTGGATCAGCATGATCGCGAGGGCCATGAAGATGGCCTGCGCGAAGGACCAGAGGATGTCGCTGGGGATCAGGAACGTGGAGAAGTAGTGGTCGTAGACGCCCGCCGACTGCCCGTAGATGACCACGGTGGCGAAGCGGCTGGCCACGAAGGAGGCGATCACCGCGAGCGCGTAGAGCGGGATGATCGCGATCATCCCGGCCAGCACCCTGGTCCCGATCAGGTACGGCACCGGCCGGATCGCCATGGATTCCAGCGCGTCGATCTCCTCGGCCACCCGCATGGCGCCGAGCTGCGCGGTGGAGCCCGCCCCGATGGTGGCGGCCAGGCCGATGCCGGAGATCACCGGCGCCGCGATCCTGACGTTGATGAAGGCGGCGAAGAAGCCGGTCAGCGCCTCGACGCCGATATTGCCGAGGGAGCTGTAGCCCTGCACCGCGATGGTGCCGCCGGCGAAGAGCGTCAGGAACCCGACGATCACCACCGTGCCGCCGATCACCGCCAGCGCGCCGGTGCCCATGCTGATCTCCGCGATCAGCCGGATGGTCTCGGTGCGGTAGTGGGTGATCGCGCGCGGCATCGAGGCCAGCGCCTGCAGGTAGAAGACGGCCTGCTTGCCGATCGCGTCGAGCGAGTCCGAGCTGCGGCGCAGCCGCCGGACGGTGCGCGGGAAGCGGGACTGGATCACGAAGGCCATGGCGTCACCGCACCGTGAACTTGATGCCGGCCGCGGTGACGACCACGTTCACCACGAACAGGGCCATGAAGGCGAAGACGACTGTCTGGTTCACCGCGTCGCCCACGCTCTTCGGGCCGCCCTTGACGTTCAGCCCGAGGTAGCAGGCGACCAGCCCGGCGATCAGCCCGAAGAGCCCGGCCTTGATCTCGGAGATGATCAGCTCGGGCAGGTGGGTGAGCAGCGTGATCCCGTTGACGAAGGCGCCCGGGTTCACGTCCTGCAGGAAGACCGAGAAGAGGAAGCCGCCCGCGATGCCGATCGTGCAGACCAGGCTGTTCAGCATGAGCGCCACGAACATCGAGGCCAGCACGCGCGGAACCACAAGGCGCTGAATCGGATCGATGCCGAGCACCCGCATGGCGTCGATCTCCTCGCGGATGGTGCGGGCGCCGAGGTCGGCGCAGATCGCGGTGGCGCCCGCGCCCGCCACGATGAGCACGGTGACGATCGGCCCCACCTGGGTCACCGAGCCGAACGCGGCACCGGCGCCACTCAGGTCGGCGGCGCCGATCTCGCGCAGCAGGATGTTCAGCGTGAAGCTGACCAGCACCGTGAACGGGATGGCGACCAGCAGCGTCGGCACCAGCGAGACCCTGGCGATGAACCAGGACTGGTCGACGAACTCGCGCGCCTGGAACGGGCGGCGGAAAGCCGCGCGACCGACATCGGCGGTGAGTTCGAAGAATCCCCCGACGGCCCTGAGGGGCACAGCAAGGACGGGGTTCATCGGCGATCCTCCTTGCTCGACCCTGCTTCGCATGATTAGAACATGTTCACCCCGCTCAAAGGTGGATTTCAGCACTTTGAAGTGCTGATTTCCTCCAATTTGCGGACTGAAATTGTAACGAGTGTCTATTCAGAGTTGGACAGGTGTCTGTGAGGCACCCCACAGCGCAACCCCATTCCTACCCTGCGTGGCCGCCGCGATCAACAGTCCTGGACAGGTGATCAACACGGCGGTCCGGCGACGAGGCGGCTATCAACCCAGGTCGGTCAGGGACTTGGCGGAGAAAGTACGCCCATCGGGGCGCTCCGCGAAGTAGGCGCCGAGTGTCTCGGCCAGTCCCGCGTCGGACCACTCCGGCCCGGCCGCGTCGAACCGCTGCTCGACCTCGGGCGCCGCCATGAGCGCCACCATCGGGCCGTAGACGACGAAGACCTGCCCGCTCACCGCCTCGGCGGCGGGCGAGGCGAGGTAGGTGACCAGCCGGGCCACGTGCTCCGGCGCCAGCGGGTCGACGTCGCCCTCCGGCGCGGCGCTGAAGACCGCCGCCGTCATGGCGGTGCGGGCGCGCGGGCAGATGGCGTTGGCGCGCACCCCGAACCGGGCGAGGCCGCGCGCCGCCGAGAGCGTCAGCGCGGTGATGCCAGCCTTGGCGGCGGCGTAGTTCGCCTGCCCCTCCGGGCCGAGCAGCCCGGCCTCGGAGGAGGTGTTCACGATCCGCCCGTACACCGGGCCGCCCGCCGCCTTGGACTTGCCGCGCCAGTAGGCGCCCGCGTTCCTGGTGAGCAGGAAGTGGCCGCGCAGGTGCACCGCGAGCACCGCGTCCCACTCCTCGTCGGACATGTTGAACAGCATGCGGTCCCTGGTGATGCCCGCGTTGTTGACCACGATGTCCAGCCCGCCGAATGCCTCGTCGGCCGTGGCGATCAGCGCGTCGGCGGTCTCCCGCTCGGCGATGCTGCCCGCGACGAACTCGGCCTTGGCGCCGAGGGCGCGGATCGCGGCCAGCGTCTCGGCCACCACCTCGTTCTCGCTCAGGTCGTTGACCACGACCGAAGCGCCCGCGGCGGCGAGGCCGAGCGCCTCCGCCCTGCCGAGCCCGGCGCCAGCGCCGGTCACGATGGCCACTCGCCCGGCAAGGATCGGTTCTGCTTCGCTCACGGCGCCGACTTTAGAACGTGTTCCAGTTCACCGCAAGCAATTCTCAGGAGAGCCGCAGCGCGGCCTTCGGGCACTGCGCCACCGCCTCCGTCACCGCGGGGCGGTCACCGTCGGCCACCTCGTCGCCGTGGATGTGCAGGTAGTCGTCATCATCGAGTTCGAACACGTCGGGGGCGATTCCGACGCAGACGCCGTTCGCTTCACACTGGTCGGTATCCAAGATGATCTTCATCGAGTTCTCCTCTGCCGGGGCTGCGGCTCGTGCGCCGGATCCGATCCGGATCGTGGATCAATACTGGAACATGTTTCAGCCGATATGCAATGATCGGGACAATCCACTTCCGTCGAAGCCCCTCGAGTGGCTCTCCTCGACCGATCCGAGTATGAGGTTCTGCCGATGCGCATCGCGTACACGCCGCAACAGGAACAACTCCGCGCCGAGCTCCGCGCCTATTTCGCGAAGCTGATCACCCCCGAGCGCAGGGCGGCGCTGAGCGCGCAGACCGGCGAGTACGGCGAGGGCAACGTCTACCGCGAGGTCGTCGCCGAGATGGGCAGGGACGGCTGGCTGGCGCTGGGCTGGCCGGAGGAGTTCGGCGGCCAGAACCGGCCGATCCTGGACCAGCTCATCTTCACCGACGAGGCCGCCATCGCCGGCGCGCCGGTGCCCTTCCTGACCATCAACTCGGTCGCGCCGACGATCATGCACTACGGCACCGACGAGCAGAAGAAGTTCTTCCTGCCCAAGATCGCGGCAGGCGAGCTGCACTTCGCCATCGGCTACTCCGAGCCGGGGGCAGGCACGGACCTGGCCTCGCTGCGCACCGCGGCGGTGCGCGACGGCGACGACTACGTGATCAACGGCCAGAAGATGTGGACCAGCCTGATCGCCTACGCCGACTACATCTGGCTCGCCGTGCGCACCGACCCGAACGCCCGCAAGCACAAGGGCATCTCGATGCTCATCGTGCCGACCACGGCCGACGGCTTCTCCTGGACGCCGGTGCACACCATGGCGGGCCCGGACACCAGCGCCACCTACTACCAGGACGTCCGGGTTCCGGTCTCGGCCCGGGTCGGCGCGGAGAACGGCGGCTGGTCGCTGGTCACCAACCAGCTCAACCACGAGCGGGTGGCGCTCACCTCCGCCGCGGCGCTGCAGCTCGCGCTGCGGCAGACCGTCGAGTGGGCGCGCGAGACCACGTCGCGGGACGGCAGCCGGGTGATCGATCAGGAGTGGGTGCAGCTCAACCTCGCCAGGGTGCACGCCAAGGTGGAGCACCTCAAGCTGCTGAACTGGGAGATCTCCAGCCGCGCCGACGCGGGCGGCGACGCCGCGCCGCGGCAGTGGGACGCATCGGCCTGCAAGGTGTACGGCACCGAGCTCTCCACCGAGGCGTACCGGCTGCTCATGGAGGTGCTCGGCCCGCAGGCGTACCTGCGCCAGGACTCCCCCGGCGCGGCGCTGCGCGGGCGGCTGGAGCGGATGCACCGGGCCGCGCTCATCCTCACCTTCGGCGGCGGCACCAACGAGGTGCAGCGCGACATCATCGCCATGACCGCGCTGCGCCAGCCCGCCGCCGCCCGCTGAACTCCCCCGGAGAGGTCGAACAACCATGGATTTCACCCCCACCGAGGCGCAGCAGGATCTGGGCAGGCTCACCGCGGAGGTGTGCGGCAAGCTCGTCACCGCCGACCGGCTGCGCGAACTCGACACCGCCGCCGTCCGCTTCGACGAGCCGCTCTGGGCGGCGCTGACCGAGGCGGGCGTTCCGGCGGCGACGCTGCCCGAGTCGGTCGGCGGCAACGGCTTCGGCGTGCTGGAGCAGACCGCGGTGCTGCGCGAGCTCGGCAAGCACGTGGCGGCGGTGCCGTACCTCTGGTCCGCGGTGCTCGGGGCCGGTGCGCTCGCCGAGTTCGGCACCGAATCCCAGCGCGAGCTGGCCGGGCGGGCGCTGCTCACCGTCGCGCTGGCCGAGGAGCGGAACTGGGGCGGGGTTCCGGCCGCCACCGGGCGGGCCGACGGCGCCGCGCTGACGGTGACCGGTGAGCTGATCACGGTGCCGTTCGCGGCGCAGGCCGAGCGGATCCTCGTCCCGGTCGCGGTGGGCGACGCGGTCGCCGTCGCGCTGATCGACCCCGCCGGAGCGGGCGTCACGATCACCGAGCAGCTGGTGGTCGACCGCAGCCCGGAGTACCTGGTGGTGCTCGCCGATGCCCCCGCCGAGCTGGTCGGCACCGTGGCAGACGGTGCGCGCGTGCTCGATTGGCTGCGGCTGCGCGCCTGGCTCGGGCTCGCCGCGTTGCAGCTCGGCACCCTGGAGCGGGCGCTGGAGCTGGTGGCCGGGTATGCCCGCGAGCGCGAGCAGTTCGGCAAGCCGGTCGGCAGCTTCCAGGCCGTCGCGCAGCGGCTCGCCGACGCCTACATCGACGTCCAGGGGCTGCGGCTCGCGGTCACCCAGGCGGCCTGGCAGCTGGCCGAGGGGCTGGACGCGACGGGTGCCGTGCACACCGCCAAGTTCTGGGCCGCCGAGGCGGGGCACCGGGTCGCGCACACCGTCGTGCACGTGCACGGCGGAGTCGGGATCGACCGCGACCACATCGTGCAGAGCTACTTCATCGCCGCCAAGCACAACGAATTCGCCCTCGGCGGCGCCACCGACCACCTCCGCGCCATCGGCGCCCTCTTCGCCGACCGCGCGGATATCGCCGCGGTGTAGCTCGAGCCGGTCTCCGGTTGAGCTCCTCGCTCGCCAGGAGGACGTGATCCGTAGCCGCGTCCAGCGTGCGTTGCCGCGTGCTCGTGCCCTACTCACCGGTGCCGAACGGGTTGTCGATGAGGTAGCGCCAGAGGCCGTCGGCGCCCTGTCGCGCGACGTCGGTCGCGGTGCCCTCGATGTGCACGGGCGCGCCGTCTGGGCCGGTGCCATCGATCACCCAATCGACGATCAGCAGCGCGATGTCGTCGGCGACGTAGACGTGGCGCGGCTCGACGGCGATCGGCAGGCCGAGGGCGAGGAACTCCGCGGTGGCGGCCGCCAGCCCGGCTCCGGTCACGGGTTCGCCGGGGCGCGGCACCAGGACAGCCCGCTCTTCGTAGACCGCGGCGACGGCGGCCGGTGACCCGGAGTTGAATGCCGCCGCGAAGACCGCGGGGTGTTGCCGAGCGTCCCCGGTCAGGACGACAGTGGACGGATGGACGGTGCCGTTTTCGATGCTCATGCCACGAGCCAAGCGCCCGCGGACGTAGCTCACCAAACGGAAACCCACGGGTGGGACACCGAATTGGTGCCGACCGAGGCCGGCCGGACCCGGCGCCCGGACGCCGACTGCCCGGTCGAGGTGGCGCTGTCGGCCATCTCCGGCCGGTGGACGACCCTGGTGCTCCGCGAACTCATGCACGGCCCGAGCTCGTTCGGCGACCTGGCCGCGCGGCTGCCGGAGATCAGCCCGAAGGTGCTCACCGAGCGGCTGCACGGCCTGCGCGCCGACGGACTGGTCGACCGGGAGCGGCTGACCGGCTTCCCGGTGCGCACCCGCTACGCGCTGTCCCCGGCCGGGGAGGCGCTCCGGCCGCTGCTCACCGAGCTGTACCGAACCGGGGAGCGGCTACAGCGCCGCCGCTGAACTCACGCGCCGCGCCGCTCGGCGGCGGCCCTGCGACGATCGTCGATCGCTTCGTTCTCCCGGGTGAAATCCACCTGCGCCGCCGGATTGGCGACGGCGGTGACGATGCAGCTGCCGAAGACCCCGTCGGCGTCGAAGAGGGTCGCGGTGCCGACCGAGACCCCGTCGACGCCGATGTGGTTGTCCGCCTCCACCCCGATCGACTTCCCGCGCGGCAGCCGCGCCAGGGCCAGCGTCAGGTCACCGTTGATGAACCCGACCCCTTCGGTCCCCCAGTTCGTCATGAGGCTGGTCGACTCCCCGATGATCGCGGCGGCCGCGAAGGCACCGGCCGCCTCGTCGAGCACCACCGGAACCGGCTCCTGCCAGCAGCGCTTGCGGCTGTCGTTCTGGTGCTCACCGAGCTCCGAGCTCCACCCCGACGGGTGCGCGTCGCTGCCCCAGATGTGCGTGGCGGGCCCGGCGCGCAGCTCGGCGGGCGGCGGCGCGGGCTGCTCAGCCCTGGTCCAGAGCTCGCCGGGCGGCTGCTCGGAGCGGCGCAGGAAGACCGCGCTCGCCCGCGCGACGACATTGCCGTCCTGCCGCAGCTCGGCGTCGGCGACCACGATCCGGCGCCCGGTGCGCGCCGCGCTGGTGGCGATCTCGAGCGGTTTGCGCAGGGTCGGGCGGAAGAGGTCGACGGTGAGCCGCGCGGGCATGAACTCCGGCGAGCCGTACTCCCGGTCCAGACACTCGGCGAGCAGCCCGCAGAGCGCGGGCCCGTTCACCATGTCCGGCGACCACGCGCTGGCCGCCATGGCCAGCGGCGTGAACACCCGCTCGGCGGTGCGCTCGAAGAACGCCCACGGAAGATCCATCTCACCCTCCACAACAGCAACGGGCCGCCGCGCGTCCCCGCGCGACGGCCCGTCGACAGCGCCTACTTGCCGGTCGCCTCGGCGTGCTCGTCGGCGGGCCGTGCCTCGGTCTGATCCTTGGCCCAGCGGTAGTCCGGCTTGCCCGCGGGCGACCGCTTGATCTCGTCCACGAACCACAGGCTGCGCGGCAGCTTGTACCTGGCGATGCTCTCGCACATCGTCGGGTGCAGCTCGGCCAGGGTGGGCTTGGCGCCCTCGCGCGGTTGCACGACGGCCACCACGCGCTGCCCCCAGCGCTCGTCCGAGACCCCGACCACGAGCGCGTCGAAGACGTCCGGGTGTGCCTTGAGCGCGCCCTCGACCTCCTCGGGGAAGATCTTCTCGCCACCGGAGTTGATGCTCACCGAGCCGCGGCCGAGCATGGTGACCGAGCCGTCCTCCTCGACCCGCGCGTAGTCGCCGGGGATGGAGTAGCGCACGCCGTCGTACTCGCGGAAGGTCGCGGCGGTCTTGACCGGGTCGTTGTAGTAGCCGAGCGGGATGAACCCCTTGCGGGCCAGGATGCCGATCTGGCCGGAGCCGGGCTCGACCGGCTTGCCGTCCTCGCCGAGCACCGAGGTGGAGGCGTCGATCTTGACCCGCGGCCCGCCGTCCGAGGCGCTGCCCTTGGCGACGACGCTGAGCCCGGCGAAACCCGTCTCCGACGAGCCGATCGAGTCGGTGATCATGGTGTTCGGCAGCAGCTCCAGGTACTTGTCCTTGAGGCTGGGCGAGAAGAGCGCCGCCGAGCTGGCCAGGGCGTAGAGCACGGAGTGCCGGTACGGCTCGCCGGTCTCCGGGTTGCCCTCGATCAGCGCGTCCAGCATGGGCCGCGCCATGGCGTCACCGGTGATGAAGACGACGTTGATGTCGTGCCGGTCGATGTGCTGCCAGACCCCGTGCCCGCTGAACTCCGGAATCATCACCAGCTTGCCGCCGCCGAACAGGCTCTGGAAGCTGGCCCACTGCGAGCCGCCGTGGATCATCGGCGGGATCGGGAAGCGGGTCAGCCCGGGGTTCGCGGCGCCCTGCTCGGCCAGCTCGGTCTCGGTCTTGACGTACTCGCCGGTCATGAAGTTGATGCCGCCGCCGAGCACCCGCCACACGTCCTCCTGGCGCCACATGACGCCCTTCGGCAGGCCGGTGGTGCCGCCGGTGTAGAGCATGTAGAGGTCGTCCGGCGAGCGCTCGCCGAAGTCCCGCTCGCCGCTCGCCGCGGCCAGCGCGGCCTCGTACTCGACCGCGCCGTCGGGGTACGCGGTGTCGGTGCCGTCCTCCACCACGACGAGCGTGCGCAGCGCGGGCACCTTCGCCCGGACCGCGGCGACCTTGTCGCCGTAGCGCCGCTCGTGCACGAGCGCCACCATGTCCGAGTTCTCGAAGATGTGCTGCAACTCGTTCTCGACGTAGCGGTAGTTGACGTTGATCATCACCGCCCGCGCCTTGAAGACCGCGATCATGGCCTCGACGGCCTCGATCGTGTTCCGCGAGTAGATGCCGACTTTGTCGCCCGGACGCACGCCTTGTTCGAGCAGGTGGTGAGCCAGTTTGTTGGCCCGCTCCTCCAACTGGGCGTAGCTGATCTCCCGGACGTCGTCGACCAGGGCGATCCGGTCCGGCATGAGATCGATGGCGTGCTCGACGAGATCCGCTATGTTGTAGCTCACAGAGCTAAAAATAGAACGTGTTACTGTTTCTGACAAGCCTCAGAAGTCAGGAGAACCCGATATGGCGCAGTGCCTCGTCGAGAAGCGGGACCACGTCCTCATCGTCACCTTGAATCGACCGGAGGCGCGGAACGCGCTCACCACCGAGATGATGGGCATCATGCTCGATGCCTGGGACCGGGTGGACGAAGATCCGGAGATCCGGGTCGCGATCCTGACCGGCGCGGGCGGCGCCTTCTGCGCGGGCGCCGATCTCAAGGGCATGACCAAGCAGCATCCGGGCGAGACCTTCACCGGCGGGTTCGACGCCACCACGCTGCCCGCGCTGCTCAAGGGGCGCCGGCTGCGCAAGCCGCTGATCGCGGCGGTGGAGGGTGCGGCCATCGCGGGCGGCACCGAGATCCTGCAGGCCACCGATATCCGGATCGCGGGCGAGAGCGCGAAATTCGGCGTCTCCGAGGCGCGCTGGGGGCTGTACCCGCTCGGCGGGTCGGCGGTCCGGCTGGTGCGCCAGTTGCCGTACACGATCGCGGCCGACATCCTGCTCACCGGGCGGCACCTGAAGGCCGCGGAGGCCAGGGAGATCGGGCTGATCGGCTACGTGGTGCCGGACGGGAGCGCCCTGGACAAGGCGCTGGAGATCGCGGCCGTGATCGCCGGGAACGGCCCGCTGGCGGTGCAGGCCATTCTGCGTACCATCCGGGAGACCGAGGGGATGCCGGAGGACGAGGCGTTCAAGATCGACGGCGAGGTCGGGATGGCGGTCTTCAAGACGAAGGACGCCAAGGAGGGGCCGCGGGCCTTCGCCGAGAAGCGGAAGGCGGTCTTCACCGGCGAGTAGTGGCGGCGCTGCCCGGTGCCACGGCGGTGGGCGGCCACCGCGGCACCGGGCGATACCGCCCAGCGGGCTACTCCGCCCCGGGGTAGTCCATCCAGAACGGCTCCCAGGTGTGGCCATCGGGGTCGATGAAGTTGCGGCCGTACATGCCGACGGCCGCCTCCTCCGCCTTCTTGGTCTCGTCGACCTCCTCGGTGGCGCCGGCCGCGAGCGCCGCGTCGACCAGCGCGTCCACCTCCTGCGCGCTGCCGAGCGCGAGCGCGTAGGAGGCGGCGCGGGCGGCGACCGTGTCCGCGGTCGGGCGCTTGCCGAAGGTCTGGAAGTACTCCCTGGTCAGCAGCATCAGGCAGATGTTGTCGTCGATCACGATGCAGGACGCGTTCGCGTCGGTGAAGTCCTCGTTCACCTTCCAGCCCAGCGTCTCGTAGAAGCGCTTGGCCCGCGGTAGGTCGGCGACGGGCAGGTTCACGAAAATCATCTTGCTGGCCACGGTGGCCTCCTGACGTGGTGCGTTCGGGGGTCACCAGAAGAGACGGCGCCGCGGGCCCGGATTCATCGCCTCCGAATTTCGGGGCTCAACTCTGTCGGGGCGCTGTGGCAGGGTGAGCCCATGGAGACCCCAACCGCTGCTACCGGCGCCGGTGTCACCCCGGAGGTGCTCACCGCCTTCGAAGGGCACCGGCGCGAACTCTGCGCCTACGCGTACCGCATGCTCGGCTCCTCGTTCGAGGCCGAGGACGCGGTGCAGGAGACCTTCACCCGCGCCTGGAAGTCCTACGGCTCCTTCGAGGGGCGGGCCAGCCTGCGGTCCTGGCTGTACCGGATCGCGACCAATGTCTGCCTCGACATGCTGGACGGCCCGCAGCGCCGGGCCAGGCCGATGGACATGAACGGGCCGTCCCGCCCGGATTCCACGCTGCCCGCCCCGCAGCCGGACTACGTCTGGGTCGAGCCGATCCCGAACGCGCTCGCCTTCGGCGCCGATCCGGCCGAGCACGCCAGCACCAAGGACACGCTGCGGCTCGCCTTCGTCGCGGCCTGCCAGCACCTGCCCGCCACCCAGCGCGCCATCCTGATCATGCGCGAGGTGCTCCGCTTCTCCGCGAACGAGACGGCGCAGGCGCTCACCATGTCGCCCGCCTCGGTGAACAGCGCGCTGCAGCGGGCGCGCGCCACCATGTCCAAGGTGACGCCCGCCGAGACCGACGAGTACGACGAGGCGAACGAGCAGCAGCGCAAGCTGGTCGACGATTTCGTCGCCGCCTTCGAGGCCTACGACATGGACACGCTGACCACGCTGCTCAAGACCGACGTCGCGCTCTCCATGCCGCCGCTGGAGCTGTGGGTCTCCGGGCCGCAGGACGTCGCCGCCTTCATGCTCGGGCACGGTGCCGCCTGCCGCGATTCCCGGATGGTGCGGCTGGCGGGCGCCAACGGCCTGCCCGCCTTCGGCCACTACAAGCCGAGCGGCGAGCCGGGGCGCTGGACGCCCTGGTCGATCACCGTGCTCGAGCTGGACGGCGGTGCGGTCGCCGGGCTGAATTTCTTCCTCGACACCGACCGGCTCTTCCCGCTCTTCGGGCTCCCGCCGGAACTGCGGGAGCCCGCCTGATTTCTAGAACGAGTTCTACCCCTGCACGAGCGGGGCGATCCGGCGCATGGACTCCAGGTCCGGCACCCCGATCAGAAGCATGGTGACGCCCGCCTTCTCCCAGACCGGGAGCTGCGCGCGCACGTGGTCCTCGTCGCCGATGATGGCGGTGTCGAGGATCATCTCGTCCGGCACCGCCGCGGCGGCCTCCGCCTTCTTCCCGGCCCGGAAGAGCTCGGTGATCTCGTCGACCTCGCGGTCGTAGCCCATGCGCCGGTACACGTGGGCGTGGAAGTTGAGTTCCGGCGCGCCCATGCCGCCGATGTAGAGCGACATCACCCAGCGCATCCGCTCGATCTCGGCCGCGGGGTCGTCGGTGACGACCACCTGGCAACTGGCGGCGATCTCGAAGTCCGCCCGCGAACGCCGGGCGCCCGCACGCGCGAACCCCTCGTCCAGCCACTCGTTGTACATCCCGGCGAGCCGGGGGGCGTAGTAGATGGCCAGCCAGCCGTCCGCGATCTCGGCGGTCAGCGCGACGTTCTTCGGCCCCTCCGCGCCCAGCCAAATGGGAAGATCCGCGCGCAGCGGGTGCGTGATCGGCTTGAGCGGCTTGCCGAGCCCGGAGGCGCCCGGCCCGGCGTAGGGCAGCGGATAGTGCGGGCCCGCGCTGGTCACCGGGGCCTCGCGGGCCAGCACCTGACGCACGATGTCGACGTACTCCCTGGTCCGCTGCAACGGCTTGGCGAACGGCTGGCCGTACCACCCCTCCACCACCTGCGGGCCGGAGACGCCGAGCCCGAGCACCGCCCGGCCGCCGCTCAGGTGGTCGAGGGTGAGCGCGTGCATGGCAGTGGAGGTGGGGGTGCGCGCGGAGAGCTGCACCACCGAGGTGCCGAGCCGCACCCGGCTGGTCCGCGAGCCCCACCAGGCGAGCGGGCCGAAGGCGTCCGAGCCCCACGACTCGGCGGCGAACACCGCGTCGAAACCGGCCGCCTCGGCCGCCGTCACCATCTCGCCGGCATTGGCGGGCGGGGCGGCCATCCAGTACCCGAGCTGCAATCCGAACTTCATGATCGACTCCCTTTCCTGCCAAGCCGCTTGCCAGCAGAATAAGAACCTGTTCTACTCGATATCGTGACTCAGGGGAATACTGCTTCCGCCGTCGTCGCGGCCGCACCCGGCAATGATCCGGATCATGCGCCCGACGTACTCAGCGCGCCCCTGCGGGTGCACTTCGACTACACCAGATCGGTCGGCCCGATCATCGGCGCCTTCCTCGGCGGTTTGCGCGCGGGCCGGATCACCGGCATCCGCGGCTCGGACGGCCGGGTGCTCGTGCCACCGGCCGAGTTCGACCCGGTGACCAGCGAGCCGCTGACCGAGTTCGTCGACGTGGCCGAGGTCGGCACCGTGACGTCGTGGAGCTGGGTGAGCGACCCGCTGCCCGGTCAGCCGTTCGACCGGCCCTTCGCCTGGGCGCTGATCCAGCTGGACGGCGCGGACACGGCCCTGCTGCACGCCGTCGACGTCCCGAGCGCGGACGACATCAGCACCGGCCTCCGGGTCCGGGTCCGGTGGGCGGCCGAGCGCGCCGGCTCGATCCACGACATCGCGCACTTCGTCCCCGGCGAAACCGCCGAGCCCGCGGCGGATTCCGCCGTCGCCGAGCCGGTGACCATCCTGACCACGCCGGTGGAGCTGCACTACAACCACACCGCCTCTCCTCAGGAAACGGTTTACCTGCGCGGACTGGCCGAAGGCAAGCTCATCGGCGGCCGCACCGACGCCAATGGCAAGGTCTACTTCCCGCCGCGCGGCGCCAGCCCCACCGACGGCATCCCCACCGACGACATGGTCGAGCTCAGCGACAAGGGCGTCGTCACCACCTTCTGCATCGTGAACGTGCCCTTCCTCGGCCAGCGGATCAAGCCGCCGTACGTCGCGGCCTACGTGCTGCTCGACGGCGCCGACATCCCGGTGCTGCACCTGGTGCTCGGCTGCGACGCGAGCGAGGTGCGGATGGGCATGCGGGTGGCGGCGGTCTGGAAACCGCGCGAGGAGTGGGGCCACGGGCTGGAGAACGTGGACCACTTCCGGCCGAGCGGCGAACCGGACGCCGACTACGAGACCTACAAACACCACCTGTGAGGCCAATCGTGACCGACCACGCCACCGACATCGCAGTCGTCGGCTTCGCCCACGCCCCGCACGTGCCCGAGACCTTCGGCACCACGAACGGCGTGGAGATGCTGGTGCCGATCTTCCAGAAGCTCTACGACCGGCTCGGAATCGACAAGTCGGACATCGACTTCTGGTGCTCCGGCTCCTCCGACTGGCTGGCCGGGCGCGCCTTCTCCTTCATCTCCGCGGTCGACTCGATCGGCGCGGTTCCGCCGATCAACGAGTCGCACGTGGAGATGGACGCCGCCTGGGCGCTCTACGAGGCGTGGGTGAAGCTCCGCTCCGGCCAGGCGCAGACCGCCCTTGTCTACGGCTTCGGCAAGTCATCGGCGGGCACCCTGCGCCGGACCCTGACCATGCAGCTGGATCCGTACCTGGTCGGGCCGCTCTGGCCGGACGCCGTCTCGGTGGCCGGGCTGCAGGCGCGCGCCGGACTGGACGCAGGCCGCTGGTCCGAGCGCGACATGGCCGCCGTCGCCGCCGGGACCGATGGCGATGTGGACGCACTGCTCGCGAATCCCTACACCGCCAACCCGTTCCGCGCGCACGACGTCGCGCCGGTGACCGACGGCGCCGCCGCCATCGTGCTCGCGGTCGGCGACCGGGCCCGCGAACTCTGCGATCGCCCCGCCTGGATCACCGGCATGGCGCACCGCATCGACGCGCAGGCGTTCGGCGTCCGCGACCTCACCCGCTCGCCCTCCACCGCGGCGGCCGCGCAGGCCGTCACCGGCGGCGACACCGCGGGCTTCGACATCGCCGAGCTGCACGCGCAGTTCAGCCACCAGCAGCTGATCCTGGCCGACGCCATCGGGCTGCAGCCGGAGACCAGGATCAACCCCTCCGGCGGCGCGCTGGCGGGCAACCCCATGTTCGCCGCCGGGCTGGAGCGCATCGGCTACGCGGCGGAGGCGATCATCTCGGGTTCCGCGAACCGGGCGCTGGCCCACGCCACCAGCGGCCCCGCCCTGCAGCAGAACCTGGTCACCGTCATCGAATCGGAGAACCGATGAGCTTCCCGGCCGCGGTGCTCGGCACCGGTCAAACCAATCACGTGACGAAACGCACCGACGTGTCCATGGCGGGCATGTGCCGGGAGGCGATCGATCGCGCACTCGCCGATTCCGGCGTCACCATCGCCGAGATCGACGCCGTCGTCGTCGGCAAGGCGCCCGACTTCTTCGAGGGCGTCATGATGCCGGAGCTGTACATGGCCGACGCGCTCGGCGCGGTCGGCAAGCCGATGATCCGGGTGCACACCGCAGGCTCGGTGGGCGGCTCGACCAGCGTCGTCGCCGCCAACCTGGTGCAGGCGGGCGTACACAGGAAGGTGCTCGCGGTCTCCTGGGAGAAGCAGTCCGAGTCGAATGCCATGTGGGCACTGTCGATTCCGGTGCCCTTCACCATGCCGGTCGGTGCGGGCGCGGGCGGCTACTTCGCCCCGCACGTGCGCTCCTACATCCGCCGCTCGAGCGCGCCGCTGCACATCGGCGCCATGGTCGCGGCCAAGGACCGGCGCAACGGCGCCAAGAACCCGCTCGCGCACCTGCGCCAGCCGGACATCACCGTGGAGTCGGTGCTGGCCTCGCAGATGCTCTGGGATCCGATCCGCTTCGACGAGACCTGCCCCTCCTCGGACGGCGCCTGCGCGCTGGTCATCGGGGACGCGGAGGCCGCCGAGGCGGTCGAGGCCACCGGCCGCAAGGTCGCCTGGGTGCACGGCACCGCGATGCGCACCGAACCGACCACCTACGCGGGCCGCGACCAGGTGAACCCGCAGGCCGGGCGGGACGCCGCGGCCGCGCTCTGGGAGGCCGCGGGAATCAAGGATCCGCTGGCCGAGATCGACGCGGCCGAGATCTACGTTCCGTTCTCCTGGTTCGAGCCCATGTGGCTGGAGAACCTGGGCTTCGCCGCGCAGGGCGAGGGCTGGAAGCTCACTGAGAAGGGCGAGACCGAGATCGGCGGCCAGCTGCCGGTGAACCCCTCCGGCGGCGTGCTCTCCTCCAACCCGATCGGCGCCTCCGGCATGATCCGCTTCGCCGAGGCGGCCAAGCAGGTCATGGACCGGGCCGGTGATTACCAGGTGCCCGGCGCGCGCAAGGCGCTCGGCCACGCCTACGGCGGCGGCTCGCAGTACTTCTGCATGTGGGTCGTCGGATCGGAGCGTCCGGAATGAGCGCCCCGCTGAAGTTCACCGTCGGGATCGCGCTGAGCCCGCTCGAGCAGCTGCCCGCGCTGGCGAAGACCGCCGAGGAGGTCGGCTTCGCCTCCATCGCGCTGCCCGACTCGCTCTTCTACATGGAGTCGGCGGCGGCCAAGTACCCGTACACCGCGGACGGCAGCCGATTCTGGGGCGCGGACACCCCGTGGGTGGATCCGCTCATCGCCACCGCCGCGATGGCGGCGGTCACCACGACGCTGCGGTTCTACACCAACGTGCTCAAGCTCGGCTCGCGCAATCCGCTGCTGCTGGCCAGGCAGGTCGGCTCGGTGGCGAACCTCTCCGGCAACCGGTTCGGCTTCGGCGTCGGGATCGGCTGGGCGCCGGAGGAATTCGAGTGGTGCGGGGTGCCCTACGCGCGCCGCGGCGCCCGGGTGGACGAGATGATCGAGGTCATCAAGCTGGTGCTGGCCGGCGGGATGGTCGAGTACCACGGCGAGTTCTTCGACTTCGACAAGCTGCAGATCAGCCCCGCGCCGAGCCAGCCGGTGCCGTTCTACGTCGGCGGGCACACCGCGGTGGCGCTGCGCCGGGCCGCTAAGGTCGGCGACGGCTGGGCCTCGGCCATGATGACCTACGACGAGCTGGTCACGACCATCGGCACGCTGCGCGAGCTGCGCGCCGAGTACGACCGGGCGGACGACCCGTTCGAGATCCAGGCGGTCTGCGTCGACAAGTTCGGCCGGGCCGGGTACCAGGATCTGGCCGACGCGGGCGTCACCGACGCCATCACCATGCCCTGGCTGGCCGACGGCATCGGCTTCGACGGGCCCATCGAGGCCAAGCAGGAATCGATGCGCAAGTTCGCCGCCGAGTACATCACCGACCCGATCGTGGCCGCGTCGTGAGCGGCACGGCGCGCGAGGCCGGGCTGGCCTCGCAGGCGGCGGTGCGGGCTCGCGACAAGGACGCCTGGCTCGCGCTCTTCGCCCCGGACGGGGTGGTCGAGGACCCGGTCGGACCCTCCGGCTTCGACCCCGAGGGCAAGGGGCACCACGGTCCCGAGGCCATCGCCGCGTTCTGGGACAAGGCGATCGCCCCCACCGACGCCATCGAGTTCCACTTCGGCGACTCCTTCGCCTGCGGGAACGAGATCGCCTTCACCGGGCTGATTCGCTCCACCCTCGGCGGGCACGTAATCGACGCCGAGGGCGTCTTCACCTACCGCATCGACGCGCAGGGCCGCATCGCCGCCCTGCGCGCCTTCTGGGAAGTGGACCGGGCCATGAAGACGGCTCGCCCCGCCTGACAGACCGGTACGAAGAAGCCCCCGCGAGCTTCGCGGGGGCTTCTTCCATTGCCTACGGCGTGTAGTTCACCGGCAGGTGCTTGATCCCGTTCAACCACCCGGACCGCAGCCGCTTCTCGCCGCCGATCCGGCTGATGTCCGGCAGGTGATCCGCGATCGCGTTGAAGATCAGATCGACCTCGAGCCGGGCCAGGTTCGCCCCGATGCAGAAGTGCGCCCCGGTCCCGCCGAACGACAGGTGCGGGTTCGGGTCGCGCGTGATGTCGAAGGAGTCGGCGTTCTCGAAGACCTCTTCGTCGAAGTTGGCCGAGCGGTACAGCATGACCACCCGCTGCCCCTTCTTGATCTCCACCCCGCCGAGCTCGACATCCTCCAGCGCGGTGCGCTGGAACGAGGTCACCGGCGTGGCCCAGCGGATGATCTCGTCCGCCGCCGTCGCCGGCCGGTTCTTCTTGAACAGCTCCCACTGGTCGGGGTGCTCGAGGAACGCCATCATGCCGTGCGTGATGGCATTGCGCGTGGTCTCGTTGCCCGCCACCGCCAGCATGATGACGAAGAAGCCGAACTCCTCCTCGCTCAGCTTGTGGCCGTCCAGATCCGCCTCGATGAGCTGCGTGACGATGTCGTGCGCCGGGTTCGCCTTGCGATCCGCCGCCATCTGGTACGCGTACATCAGGATCTCCGCCGACGAGGCGGCCGGATCCACGTCGATGTCCGGGTCGTCGTACCCGGTCATCTCGTTGGACCAGGTGAAGAGCTTCATCCGGTCTTCCTGCGGCACGCCGATCAGCTCGGCTATGGCCTGCAGCGGCAGCTCCGAGGCGATCTGCTCGACGAAATCGCCGGTGCCCTTCTCCGCGGCCGTCTTGACGATCTGCTCGGCCCGGTTGGAGAGCTCCTCGCGCAGCCCGTTGATCACGCGCGGGGTGAAGCCGCGGCTGATGATCTTGCGCAGCTTGGTGTGCTCCGGCGCGTCCTTGTTGATCAGGACGAACCGCTGCAGCTCGATCTGCTCGCGGGTGATGTCGTCGTTGAACCGCGGGATCGCGGTGTTCTCGTGCGTCGAGAAGACGTCGCTGCGGCGCGAGATCTCCTTGACGTCGGCATGCTTACTGGCGACCCAGAACCCTCCGTCGCGGAACCCACCGACCTCGCGCGACTGCTCGTTCCACCAGACCGGCGCAGCCCGCCGCAGCTCGGCGAATTCCGCGGTCGGAACCCGGTCGGCATAGATGGCCGGGTCGGTCACATCGAAGCCCTCCGGCAGGTTCGGCCGGTTCCGTGTGTCTACCACCAGATGTCTCCTTCGACACTGTCCTCGAACGACAAACTGAAACACGTTCTACACTCATTACAGCACATAGTGCGTGAACACGTTTCATTTTTATCCCGAAGGAAAGGGTGGAGATGGGCACTCCCGTCATCGTCGAAGCGGCCCGTACCCCGATCGGCAAGCGCCGCGGTCAACTCTCCGGCTTGCACGCCGCGGAGCTCCTCGGCGCCGCTCAGCGCGGCATTCTGGAGCAGGCCGGGGTCGATCCGGGCCTGGTGGAGCAGGTCATCGGAGGCTGCGTCACCCAGGCAGGCGAACAATCCAACAACATCACCAGGGTGGCGTGGCTGAACGAGGGGCTGCCCTGGCAGGCCGCCGCCACCACCATCGACACCCAGTGCGGCTCGGCCCAGCAGGCCGCGCACCTGGTGGCCGGGCTGATCGCGACCGACGCCATCGAGATCGGCCTCGCCTGCGGGGTGGAGGCCATGAGCCGGGTTCCGCTCGGCGCGAATGTGGGCGAGAACGCGGGCCCGCGCCGGCCGGACTCCTGGAACATCGACCTGCCGAACCAGTTCGAGGCGGCGGAGCGGATCGCCAAGCGGCGCGGCATCACCCGCGCCGACGTGGACGAGTTCGGCGCGCGCTCGCAGCGGCTGGCCGCGCAGGCATGGGCCGAGGGGCGGTTCGACCGCGAGGTGCTCACGGTGACCGCGCCCGAGGTGGACAAGGAGGGCAACCGCACCGGCCAGACGCTCTCGGTCAGCCGGGACCAGGGGCTGCGGGAGACCACCGCGGAGGGGCTCGCCGCGCTGAAGCCGGTGCTGGACGGCGGCATCCACACCGCGGGCAGCTCGTCGCAGATCTCGGACGGCGCCGCCGCCGTGCTGCTCATGGATCAGGCCGCCGCCGAGCGGGCCGGGCTGCGGCCGCGGGCCCGGATCGTCACCCAGGTTGTGGTCGGCGCCGAGCCCGAGTTCCACCTGGACGGCCCGGTGCAGGCCTGCGCCCGGTTGCTGGAGAAATCCGGGATGAAGATCGGCGATCTCGACCTGTTCGAGATCAACGAGGCGTTCGCCTCGGTGGCGCTCTCCTGGGCGCGAGTGCACGAGCCGGACTTCGACCGGGTCAATGTGAACGGCGGCGCGATCGCCATCGGGCACCCGGTCGGCTCGACCGGATCCCGTTTGCTCACAACGGCTTTGCACGAGTTGGAGCGGACCGGCGGGAGCACCGCGATGGTGCTGATGTGCGCCGGCGGCGCGCTCGCCACCGGCACCATCATCGAGCGGCTCTAGCCCGGAAGTGTCGATTCCGGTCGGTTTCGTTGAACGTTCATCTCCCAGTGGCGAGAACGTGTTGTACACCACATGTCAGCAAACCGGCCGGAATAGATGAGACATCAGCTACTTTCGAGCGAACTTCGGTCCGGCGTCGACCGTTCGCCCGACAGGCGGGAACCGCTGCGATGTGCCGCTCGCCCAGAGACCCTCGCGTCAACCCGCAAACGTCGATTCGAAGCCACTTCAGTCGTTGGGGTGGCGTGAGGCGTCAGGAAATACGCAATCAGGCGTAGGTTTTCAGTTACTGAGCCGCTAATATCAATGATAGGTATCCGAGATAACCTCTCTTAGTACAGCGAAGGGAATTGGGCGGCTCACAATGGCTGATTTCGCGGCGCGGCTGAACAAGCTGTTCGAAACCGTGCATCCCCCGGGGCGCAAGCCGCACACCAACGCGGAGGTTGCGGCAGCGCTGACAGCCTCCGGGCATCCGATCTCGAAACCGTACCTGTCGCAGTTGCGCTCGGGGCAGCGGACGAACCCGTCGGACGAGACGGTGGCGGCACTGGCCAAGTTCTTCAAGGTCAAGCCGGACTACTTCTTCAACGACATCTACGCGGCCAAGATCGACCACGACCTGGAGCTGCTGTCGCAGCTGCAGGGCTACGGGCTGCGCAGACTGTCGAGCCGGGCGTTCGACCTCTCCGAAGAATCGCAGAACCTTCTCACCTCCATGGCGGAGAAGTTGCGAGCCAGCGAGGGATTGCCGGAAATTCCTCCGGACGGGACGGAATAGGGTTACACGACGACGCGGAGCGGTGCGGTCCAGGGGGCCGCACCGCTCCGCGTTGTGAGCCATCACAACCGGGCAGCTCCGCACCGGGACACTTCCGGACATCCGGGTGTCCAGTGTGTGCGCTTAACGTTCATCTGCACGTGCATTCGCAAAAATGCACGAGCGAAGCGAAACGGATTCCCGTCGGATCGATAGTGGTGGTTCCGCCGACATTCCATCCGGCAGCGATTCCGACCCATCGGTCCGATCGGCGAATCTCCAGCGGACCCTCCGAGTGCCCCCGGAATTACGGGCACCCAAATTCATCCGATCAATGTCGGAGGTGCGCGCCGCGGCCCGGTTCGAAGGCGCGGGCAATCGCCTGCACCCAGCCGCGCGGGCTGATTCCGGCGGGCGGCGCGAGCCAGCGCGCGTCCACCCCGTCGGTGCCGCGCGGATCGCGCGCCCAGCGGGCGACCGCGGCCGCCCGTTCGGGCATCGAGGCAGGCGGCCTGCCCGCGGCGAACCGCGCTCCGCCGCCCGCCTGCAGGTAGAGCGCGTCCATGATCTGGGTGATCTGGTCCGAGGCGCGCAGCTGGGTCGACCACGCCGACTGCTCGTGCGCGATGACCTGCGGAAAGCGGTGCACCAGCAGGCTGTGCAGCGCGTGCGTGCGGCGCATGAGCAGCCGGGCGCGCACCCACAGCTCGACCACGATCCAGACCGCGCCGAGCCCGATCAGCAGCGCCGCGAGCTCCCACAGCAGGCCGAACGGGAGCGCCGCGCCCGCCGCCCGCGCCGGCTCTCCCGCCGCGGCCGCGCGGATCTCGCCCGCGGCGAGCACCCCGACCACGGCGGTGCCGGCGGTGTAGAGCGCGATGCCGCGGCCGAGCGCGGTCCAGTCCAGGTTGCGCAGGCCGGTGACCACCACCAACAGGCAGCCGAGCGCGACGACGGCCCAGCCGAAGGTGGTCGACCAGGCGATCGTCACCACCGCTGCGGCGGTGCCGACGCCGTAGATTCCGGCCGCGATCCGGCGGAGGTTGCCGCGCGAGACCACCGGCCAGGCCGCCGAGGCCACCACCGAGGTGGCGGTGGCGAAGCCGATCCAGGCGGCGGTGTGGATCGCGCTGGAGAACAGCCCGGACGGCAGCCCGCCGGGCAGCGCGTGGTCGAGCGCGAGGCCGATCTCCGGGACCGCGGTGGTCGCGGCGGTGGCCACGGCGCCGACCGCGACCACGATCGCCACCCGCGCGGTGGTGGCCGGCTTGACCAGCACCCGCCCGACCCGCGCGCCCGCGGCGATCCAGACCAGCATGGCGGTGATCCACGGCGTCATCCGAGTGCCTCGTCGAATCGCAGGACCGAGACGCCGGCGCCCCGGTTGGTGAAGACGCGCAGCCGCGTCATGAGCATGGCGGCGAAGGTCTCGGCCTCCCACTCGGCGTGCTCGTCGGCGCCGTCGGAGACGATTTCGTGCGCGCGCTGGCTGAGCATGTACGCGATGAGGTCGTCGCTCGCGGCCAGCGTGACCTCCTCGGCGGGCGCGCCCTCGTGCGCGAAGACGATGTGGCCGAGTTCGTGGGCGAGGGTGTGGTCGCGGCCGGGCAGCGTCTCGGCGAGCACGATGACGTCGCGGTCGGGGTAGCGGCGGCGCTGGCCGCAGACGCCGGGGCCAAGCCTGGCGCTGGTGATCTCGATGTCACGGCCGCGCTCCGAGCCGATGGCGTGCACCACCTCGTCCAGGGTGGTGGCGTCGGAGTCGGCGGCGACCGCGCAGACGGCGTCGACCGCGGCGGCGACGCGGCGGTACGAGCGGGAGAGGGTTCTGGTCATCGGTCGCGTCCCCGTCCGAAGAATTCGGCTCGCGCGGCGTCGAGCCTGGCCTGCGCGGCGGCGGCGCTGCGGAAGCTCACGGCGCCGGAGGCGGCGGCCGCTATGGCCATGGCGGCGAGGCCGCCGAGTACCGGGAAAAGTGGGGCCGCCGGGATCGGATCGCCGTCGGCGGTGATGCGGACTTCGGGGTCGGGTGGGTTCGATTGCGGTGCAGCGTTTTCCGGAGCACCGATGGGGATCGGGGTTCCCGGTGGCACAGCGGGTCTCGGTGGTGCGGCCGAGTTCGGGGCCGCCAGGGTGGCGGGAGCTTCCGCGCTGTCGGCGACATCGGAACCCCCATCGGCACCCGGCGTCTCCGGGCTGCCCGCACCAGCCGAACTGCCCGCACCAGCCGGGCTGCCCGTGCCGTCGGGGCTGTCCGTGCCCTCTGGGCTGCCCGCACTATCCGGGCTGCCCGTGCCGTCGGGGCTGTCCGAGCCCTCGGGGCGCTCGGCGCGCTCAGGGCCGCTCTCGCGCTCCGGGGCATCGAGAGTGCCCGGATTGTCCGGATCGGGCGTCTGTGGATCAGCTGGGGTCGGTTCCACGCCGGGCTGCGACAGGGACGGGAGGGCGGGGAGCGGGATGAGGAGGAGCAAGGGGACGGCGGAGGTGAGGGCCAGTGCCGTCGCGGTGGAGATGAGCGCGCCCGGGTCGAACGCGACAGGCTCCGCTTTTTCGGGCTCGGGCGTGCCGGACCCGGCCTGCCCGCCGACCGACCCGGCCACGCCCAGCTCGAGACCGGCCGATACCGAGAGCCCGATACCCCCGGAACCGATTGCGCCCACACTGATTCCGGCCGACCCGATGAACATCAGCCCGAGCCCGGCCGACCCGGCACCGAGCAGCACCGGCGGCGGGGCGACCGGCGGCACGGCGGCGGTGGTGCGCACCGCTGATCCGGCCTCGATCTTCCGCTCGAGTCCAGCGGTGCTCTCCGCGGTCGAGGTCGGCGCCTCCGTCGGAACGACCTCCGCCGTCCGGGTCACCGACACGCCCGTCGACGACGGCGATCCCTCCGCCGTGGTCGACGGCAGCACCTCTTCGGTAGTGTCTGGCACAGAAGAAGTGCTGGTCGGCGCCTCCGACGGCGTCACACTCGGCGTGGTGGTCGCGGACGGCGTCGATGAAACCGTCTCGGACGGCTCGGCAAGCGCCCCGACCTGGACCGACAGCGCAATCACGGCAACAGCCGCAGCAACTGCTATCGGGCGAATCGAACGACCACCGGGCATGCGCCAGCCTTCCCCTCCTGAAACGAGCTCGACCCAAGGGCCTGCTGCTGTTTCAGTCAGGGGATTCGGGCGAACGCGAGCCCATCATAGCCGGGGCGCACCGACTGGGAAGGTGCTCGCCGAAATCGGCTCAGGCGCCGTAGACGGGCTCCTGCGGCACCGATTCGGCAATCAGCTTGGCAACCACCGGGCCGAGCTCGGCCGGGTCCCAGCGCTGCCCCTTGTCGATGGGGGTGCCGTGCCGCCAGCCGTCGGCCAGCGCGACCTTGCCGCCCTCGACCTCGAAGATCTTCCCGGTGACGTCGCCGGATTCCGCGCTCCCGAGCCAGACCACCAGCGGCGAGATGTTCTCCGGCGCCATGGCGTCGAAGTCGGAGCCCTGGGTGGACATCATCTCGGCGAAGACGGTCTCGGTCATCCGGGTGCGCGCGGAGGGCGCGATGGCGTTCACGGTGACGCCGTAGCGGCCGAATTCCGCTGCGGCGGTGAGGGTCAGCGCGGCGATACCGGCCTTGGCCGCGCCGTAGTTGCCCTGCCCGACCGACCCCTGCAGCCCGGCCCCGGAGCTGGTGTTGATCACCCGGGCGGACGGCGTACGCCCGGCCTTGGCCTCCCCGCGCCAGTACTCGGCGGCGTGCCGCAGCGGCGCGAAGTGCCCCTTGAGGTGCACCCGGACCACCGCGTCCCACTCGTCCTCGGCCAGATTGACCAGCATCCGGTCGCGCACGAAGCCCGCATTGTTGACCAGCACGTCGAGCCCGCCGAAGGTGTCGACGGCCTGGCGCACCAGGTTGCGCGAGCCGTCCCAGTCGGCCACGTCGTCACCGTTGGCGACGGCCTCGCCGCCCGCGGCGCGGATCTCGGCGACCACCTGCTCGGCCGGGGTCTCGCCGGTGGCGGCGCCGTCCAGCGCCGAGCCGAGGTCGTTCACCACGACCTTCGCGCCCGCGGCGGCGAAGGCCAGCGCGTGCGCCCGGCCGATGCCGCGGCCCGCGCCGGTGACGATGACGGTGCGCCCGGCGCAGATCTGCTCGCTCATGCTCGTCCTTCTCCTGGTCAGCTCAGCTGCTCGTGGTGTTCGGTGGTCGCGGCGCCGAGGAAGGCGGGCAGCTCGCCGCCGCCGTGCACCAGCAGCGCCGTTCCGGTGATGAAGCCGGCCAGCGGCGAGGCCAGGAAGACGGCGCAGCGGCCGATGTCCTCCGGGCTGGCCAGCCTGCCCATCGGGATGGTCCGGCCCACCGCGGCGACGCCGTCGGCATCGCCGTAGTGCAGTTCGCTCAGCTCGGTCTCGACCGGGCCCGCGACGATCGTGTTCACCCGCACCTTCGGCGCCCACTCCACGGCGAGCGAGGTGGTCATGCTGTCCACCCCGGCCTTGGCGGCGCCGTAGGCGGCGGTGCCCGGCGACGGCCGCACCCCGCTGACGCTGGTGATGCTGGTGATCGTGCCGCCGCCCGGCTGGCCCCGCATGACCGCCTGGGCAGCCTGCGCGAGTTGCAGCGGGGCGAGCAGATTGAGCGCCACGATCTTGCTGTGGAAGCTCGGGCTCGCGTCGGCGGCAAGGGCGAAGGGCGCGCCACCGGCATTGTTCACCAGGTGGTCGAGCCTGCCGTGCCGCTCGACGATCGAATCGATCAGCGCGCGAACGGATTCCGGATCCCGAACGTCGGCGGGCAGGTACTCGACCGTGCGCTCCCCCACGGTGATCGGCGCGTCCGGCGGACGCCGCGCGCAGGCGACGACAGTCGCGCCGGCGGCCAGGAAGACCCGGCTGATTCCGGCGCCGACACCGCGCACGCCGCCGGTCACCAGCACGACGTGATCGGTCAGGTCGATATCGATGGCCACCGTGCTAACCTACCAAGCAACTGCTTGCTTTGCCAACGCTTCGATGGGACACGCGATGGGAATCAACCGTCACTCCGCCGCCCCGGGCGTCGCCGTCGTCACGGTCGACTACCCGCCGGTCAATGCCATTCCGTCGGCCGGGTGGTTCACCCTGGCCGACGAGATCCGCGCCGCGGGGCGCGATCAGGAGACCAGGGTCGTCGTGCTGCGCGCGGACAATCGCGGGTTCAACGCGGGCGTCGACATCAAGGAGATGCAGAGCAAGCCGGGGCACCAGGCGCTGATCGACGCCAACCACGGCTGCTTCGAGGCGTTCGCCGCGGTGTACGACTGCCCGGTGCCGGTGATCGCGGTGGTGCAGGGGTTCTGCCTTGGCGGCGGGATCGGGCTGGTCGGCAATGCCGACATCATCATCGCCAGCGATGACGCCACCTTCGGGCTGCCCGAGGTCGACCGCGGCGCGCTCGGCGCTGCCACGCACCTCTCCCGGTTGGTGCCGCAGCACCTCATGCGGGCGCTCTTCTACACCGCGGGCACCGTGACGGCGCAGCAGCTGCACCACTTCGGCTCCGTGTTCCAGGTGGTGCCGCGGGAAGAATTGGACGCCGCCGCGCTGAAGGTCGCGGAGAACGTCGCGGCCAAGGACGGCCGGGTGATCCGGGCCGCCAAGCGCGCCCTGAACGGCATCGACGTACAGGACGTCCACCGAAGCTACCGCTTCGAGCAGGGCTTCACCTTCGAGCTCAACCTGGCCGGGGTCTCGGACGAGATCCGGGACCGATTCGACGAGGATCTGGCGGCGCGCCGGTCCGGGAACTGAGGAAATACGATGCGCGACAAGCGGATGTCGCTCGACGACGTGGTCGGCGAGCTGCGCAGCGGGATGACGATCGGAATCGGCGGCTGGGGTTCGCGGCGCAAGCCGCTGGCGCTGGTGCGCGCGATCCTGCGCTCGGACGTCACCGATCTCACCGTTGTCACCTACGGCGGCCCCGACCTGGGGCTGCTCTGTTCGGCGGGCAAGGTGCGCAAGGCGTACTACGGCTTCGTCTCGCTGGATTCGGCGCCCTTCTACGACCCGTGGTTCGCCAAGGCGCGCACCGGCGGCGAGATCGTGGTGCGCGAGATGGACGAGGGCATGGTCAAGTGCGGCCTCGAGGCGGCCGCGGCCCGGCTGCCCTTCCTCCCCATCCGCGCCGGGCTCGGCTCGGACGTGCCGAACTTCTGGGAGGGCGAGCTGAAAACCGTCGACTCCCCCTACGGCGACGAGACGCTGATCGCCATGCCCGCGCTGAACCTGGACGCCGCGCTGGTGCACCTGAACATCGGCGACGCGCACGGCAATGCCGCCTACACCGGCATCGACCCCTACTTCGACGACCTGTACTGCCTGGCCGCCGAGCGCCGCTACCTCTCGGTGGAGCGCGTCGTCGAGACCGAGGAGCTGGTCAAATCCGTTCCGCCGCAGGCACTGCTGCTGAACCGGATGCTGGTCGACGGCGTGGTCGAGGCGCCGGGCGGCGCGCACTTCACGCTCGCCGCGGACGACTACGGCCGGGACGAGAAGTTCCAGCGGCACTACGTGGAGTCGGCCAAGACGCCGGAGGCGTGGCAGCAGTTCGTGGACACCTATCTCACGGTGCCCGAGGACCAGTACCAGGCCGCCGTGCGGCGATTCGCGGAGGAGCAGAAGTGACCGAGACCATTACCCGCGCCGAGGTCTGCGCGGTGGCGTGCGCCGAGATCTTCGCCGGGGCAGGCGAGATCATGGCGAGCCCGATGTCGCCGCTGACCACCATCGGCGCCCGGCTGGCCAAGCTCACCACCGAGCCCGACCTGCTGCTCTCCGACGGTGAGGCCCGGTTCTTCGCCGAGACCCCCGCGCTCGGCCGCTCGGCGCCGATCGAGGGCTGGATCCCGTTCCGCAAGGTCTTCGACGTGGTCGCCTCCGGGCGCAGGCACGTCGTCATGGGCGCGAACCAGATCGACCGCTACGGCAACCAGAACCTCTCCGCCTTCGGCGCGCTGCAGCAGCCTTCTCGGCAGATGTTCGGCGTGCGCGGGGCGCCGGGCAACACCATCAACCACGCCACCAGCTACTTCGTGCCGAAGCACGGGAAGCGGGTGTTCGTGGACAAGGTCGACATCGTTTCCGGCGTCGGGTACGACAAGGTCGATCCGGCCAACCCGGCGTTTCGCTTCCACCACCTGCACCGGGTGGTCAGCAACCTGGGTGTCTTCGACTTCGAGGGCCCGGATCACACGCTGCGCGCGCGCAGCCTGCATCCCGGCGTGACCGCCGACGAGGTCGCGGAGAACACCTCGTTCGAGATCGCCGGGCTGGCCGATGCTCCCGAGTCCCGGCTGCCCAACGCCGAGGAGCTGCGGCTCATCCGCGAGGTGCTGGACCCCAAGTCGGCGCGCGACCGCGAGGTGCCGCAGTGACCGGGCGGCTGCGCACCCCGCTCACCGAACTGGTCGGCATCGAGCACCCGGTTGTGCAGACCGGCATGGGCTGGGTGGCCGGTCCGGGCCTGGTCTCCGCCACCTCCAATGCCGGTGGGTTGGGCATTCTCGCCTCGGCGACCATGACCTACGCGGAGTTGGAAGAGGCCGTCGCCAAGACCAAGGCGCGCACTTCCAAGCCGTTCGGAGTGAACATCCGGGCCGATGCCTCGGACGCTCCCGAGCGGATCGACCTGCTCATCCGCGAGCAGGTTCGCGTGGCCTCGTTCGCTCTGGCGCCCAAGAAGGAGCTGATCGCCAAGCTCAAGGACGCGGGTGTGGTGGTGATTCCGTCCATCGGGGCGGCCAAGCACGCGGTGAAGGTCGCCTCCTGGGGCGCTGACGCGGTGATCGTGCAGGGCGGTGAGGGCGGCGGGCACACCGGCCCGGTCGCCACCACCCTGCTGCTTCCCTCGGTGCTGGACGCGGTCGACATCCCCGTCGTCGCCGCCGGCGGCTTCTTCGACGGCCGTGGGCTGGCCGCCGCTTTGGCTTACGGCGCGGCCGGGGTCGCGATGGGCACCCGGTTCCTGCTCACGCAGGAGAGTTCGGTGCCGGATTCGGTCAAGCAGGAGTACCTCGCCCGGCAACTCCAGGACACGGTGGTCTCGCTCAAGGTGGACGGTATGCCGCACCGGGTGCTGAACACCGAGCTCGTTTCCCGGCTGGAGAAGTCGGGTCGGGTGCGCGGGCTGAGCGCCGCCGTCGCGAATGCGGCCAAGTTCAAGGGGATGACCGGGATGAAGTGGTCGACCCTGGTCCGGGACGGGCTCGCCATGCGCAAGGCAAAGGATCTGACCTGGTCGCAGGTGGTGATGGCGGCCAATACGCCGATGCTGCTGCGGGCCGGGTTGGTCGAGGGGAATACCGAGGCGGGGGTGCTTGCCGCCGGGCAGGTCACCGGGATCATCGAGGATCTGCCTACCTGCGCCGAGCTCATCGAGCGGATCGTCGCCGACGCGGTCGCCCGGATCGGCACGCTCGCCGCGCTCCCGGAGAACACCCCCGCCGCAGGCTGAATCGGCCCACCGAGCCCCGCCGTCGATCTCGGCGCCGTCGGTGGGGCTGCGGGCAGATCTGTCAGAGATTGGCCGAGACGGGCCCTGGGGGCACGGCGTAGTTCAGTCGCCAATGAACAACAGGTACCCGTTGGCGCGCAGTGCAGCCGAGGCAGTTCGACGCAGCAGTTCGATCGCCTGCCGCTCGGGATCGCTCCGCACCTCGATCTCATCGATCCGATCGAGGACCAGCCCGAGCTGGTATCGGTTGAACATGGTGTCGCCGTACCGGAAGATCCCGCGCACCAGGCTGGTCTCCGGCTGCGCCGCGCACAGCTTGTACAGCGTGTCGTCCCTGTCGTCGCCGACATGCTCCAACTCGGCGTGATTGATGTCCTGGACGATGATTTCCAAAGCCAACTGGTCCTACCCGTCTCCCGCGGGATGCATGGTGATCACTGCACCGAATCTGTCCTGGACGACGATATAGTGCTGCGTCGCGGCACCGCCTCGCTTGGCCGACTCGTTTCCGATGTACCGATCGGGCACGGTGACTTCCCGACGGTAGGTACCGTCGCCTTGATCGATCGCGGGGCTGTTCTTCGCAGCTTCCACAAGCGCATACGGGTCTTCGCCGGCGTAGAAGGTGCTCTTCCATTCCGAATTCAGTCCCCCACCCGGATAGTGCTTGTTCCGGACATATTGCTCGCTCGCTGTTGTCAGAACCGGCGCGGGGACGGAGTTATGAATCTCAGGGGTGCCGCCTCTGCCTGACTCGTCCTCCATCAGGACGATGGGCACGGCGATGATATCGCGGAGTTGCGCAGCATGAAAATCGAGATCCGGCATCTTCGCGAAGGGGAGGCTTGTCACTACGACGGTAAAACTGCTCCTAGCCACAGTTGTATAAACCGGATCATCAAGATCCTTGTTGAATATCGGCGCCGCACATTTGACGATCACCTTCGCCGAATCAACGACGACTACGACACTCGGAATGGCCGTCTCCAGACGCTGCGCGATCGCCGTGCGCAGTTTCCCGAGCGCATCAAGATAGCCTTCCACGGAGAGCTCGACGACCTTCGAGGCACTGGCGATATCGATTGCGGCATCCCGCAGAGTCTCGAGCCTCGCTCGAATCTGGTCGACACTATCCGAAGCGGAATGGTCGAAGTTGTAGCCGATCTCCTTGATGCGATCCCCAGCGTCGGCCAGGTCCGGGTGTAGCGCGTGCGACAACCAGGCGTTGTCTTTCGCTCGCCGCAGCTTATCGGTATCCCCGTTGGGGATCGGCTCGACCTTCGAGAGCCCGACGCCGAGGATTTCGATACCGGTGCCGTTGTCGCCTCGGGCAGTCGGCGCTTCGCGGTAGGGGTTGCCAACCGGCTCGGAGGGGGCCGGGCGATCAGGATGTGGCAGCGTCTGGTTCGAGATATCCCAGTTGTATGCCATTGCCGCAAGCACATCGCCGTAATGCCGCAACGCTTCGGAAAAGAGGGAGCCAGCCGTCAACCACTCGACAGTTGCGGATTCGTAGGCCGAGATCCACTGCAGTGAAGTGGAATAGTCTCCAGCCAGTCCGGCACATGATCCGGTCAGTTCCCTATGCAAGGAATCAATTCTGGCGAGCACAGTTGAAGCAAGGTCGCCGCACCCCTGGGCTGCTTTTCGGTAGTCGGTGGCGTCTATATCCCAGCCCATTCGCTGCCCTCAGGACATCTGACGGTTGAGCTCGGCGGCCCGGACATAGCGGTCGCGCGCCTGTTGTACTGCATCCCCCGCCGATCGGACGTCAGCAACGAAGGCCCTGGCCGTGGCGCCCCATCCGCGCTGTGCATCGTCGAAAGCTCCCGCAGCGATGCCCTCCCAGCTCTCACCTAGTACCGCCGACATTCGCCTATCGAACTCATCGAGATGCGCCTCGATGAATCCGGCCAACCCGGTCAAAAGCGTTGCGACTTGTTCTAGTTGATCGACATCAACGGTGAACCGCTGGCCCATGAATCCCCCCGGAAAATCGCTCCGGGGCGATATTACCCTCCCGGCCCGCCTCTCCGCTCTATGGTATGGCTGCAATCTGAGCACCGCAGGTCGTCGAGCGGGTGCGGTGGGTCGTCAAAGGCATCGTCAGCGCTGCCGTTGCGCGCATCGGTGCGCTCGATCCCGCCAAGCACTGATTGCCGGTGTTCGTGCCGAGCGGTACCGTCTGATCCGACCGGGGCGGGGAGACGGTACCGGCCCCGCATCGGCAGGGAGGGTGCGGAGATGCGCAGGGCAGGGGTTATTGCTGGGGCGCTCGCCGTTGCGTGCCTGAGTGCGGGGTGTGGGCCGACGGTGGAGGAGGTTGCGCCGGAGTCGTCGGTGGTTGTGACGGTGGCGCCGAGTACGAAGGCTGATCCCGATGCGGGGCTGTGGGATCCGTGCGGGCTGCCCGATTCGGCCATTTCCGCGACGGGATTGGATCCGGGGAGCAAAGTGCCGGACGTGGGCGGCGTCGACTTCGACGGGTGGAAGGTCTGTAGCTGGCAGGGCAGCACCGGATGGTACAGCCTCGCCGTCCTCTCCGGCGAACCGACGTTGCAGGAAGTTCGGTCGCGCACCGACTTCGTTGGATTCACCGACCGCACCGTCGGTTCGCGACCGGCTGTGCAGTTCCGCGACGCCGGAGACGACCGGGGGCTCACGTGCTCGATCTCCGTGGAGGTTCCGGAGGGATCTGTCATGTTCACTCTCAACACGCGATACTCGGTCGGTAAGCAGGGCGATCCCTGCACTGAGGTTCGGCGTCACGCCGACGACCTAGCCGTTCACCTTCCCTGAGGCGGGCACATGAATGACGCAGCGGGAACCTTCGAATGGGCTCAGGTCCTAGAATCGGCCGAAGCGGGCGAGTTGGCACTCGACCCCGGAGTCGCCTCGAACCTCGACGCGGTCTGCGATCGGTACATATCGCGGCTCGATCAGATGCTCGATACCGTCCGCGTGGTCGACAAGATCAGCGGATTCGGCACCTTTCCTTCCGCGACGGTTCTCGAGCAGAAGTTCTCCCTCAAGGCCGCCGGCGGCGACCACTCCCTGGAGGTCGTCCTCATGCAGCACATCGACGCCGTGAAACTCGCCAAACAAGCCGTCGCGAAGGCGATCCAGAACTTCCTCGAACAGGACACCGCCTCCGGCGACCACATCTCGGGGACCACACCATGACCTACGACGACTACCGCGCCCGCATCATCGACGCGCAGGAACAGTGGAACCGCGAACGCGACACCATCTACGACTTCACCGCCCGCGCGAACACCGGCTTCACCGGCGAATACGACCCACCGAACATCCCCGCCCCGGACAACTACGACAGCATGACGCTGACCCAGATGGTCGACGCGGTGAACGACATGCGCCCCTCGGTGGCGCAGCAGGCGGCGGAGGCGTGGACGGGGATCGGCATGAACCTCACCGGCGCGGTGAGCGTGTTCAACGAGGAGTTCGCGCGCACCGTGCAGGGCGGGTGGCAGGGGGCGGCGGCAGAGTCGGCGGTCACGGCGGTGCAGAACTACACCCGGCGGTCCGAGGATCTGGCGACGGCGGCGGCGATGGTCGGGCTCAAGCTCTCCGAGCTGCACACCGGACTGCATCAGACGCAGGCGCTGATGCCGTACGTGACGGAGCGCCCGGACGTCGCGGGCAAGACGCTCCCGCAGGAGGGGGTGATGAAGGCGGGCGACTACGCGGAGGAGGAGGCGACGCAGGAGGCACGGCGGGTTCTGCGGACCGTGTACGGGCAGGTGGCGCAGCAGACCGATCACGGTGTGCCCGTGCTGCCCGATGCCCCGGTGATCGTGAACGGACCGGGATCGGAGGGGCCGCCCGCGAGCACTCCGGGAACCCCGACCAGCACCGACAGCACCGGTCCGGCCGGAACCGATACCCCCACCGCCGAGGAGGAGCCGGTCGCCGACGCTCCCGCCACCGACACCCCGACCACCGACGCCGGGACACCGACCGAGGATCAGTCCGACAGCGAGCCGCAGACCGAAGCCGCGGGTACCGAACCCACCACCCAGTCCACAACCCCCACGTCGACAACGCCGAGCACCACACCGGCGAGCACAACACCGAGCCCGACCAGCACCGTGCCCGGCACGCCGTCGACCACTCCCGGGACACCTTCGAGCCCCGGCACGCCATCGAGCCCCGGCACGCCATCTAGGCCGGGAACCCCCTCTCCCGGAACCCCTTCAGGCACTCCGACCACCACGCCCGCACCGGGCCGCAGCATCGCGGGCACTCCCCCGACGACCACTGCCACACCCGCGACCACCACCGCGACCACCGCCAACACCCGTTCCACCACCGGCACCCCCGGCATGATGGGCGGAGGCGCGGGAGCAGGCCGCCGCGACGACGAGAACGCCACCGGCACCAAGGACTACCTGGTGAACCAGCGCAACGGCGAGGAACTCACCGGCCTGGACGCACTGCCGAGGACGGTGCCGCCGGTGATCGGCGGCGACAATGCCTGAGTGGCGTTTCAGCGGCCTCGAATTCGAGCTGCTGTGGAGCGCCTACGGCCGCGACCGCCTCCCGTATCCCCTGCGCTACCGGCCGGAGCCGATGGACTTCCGAGATCTGCAGCAGCTCAGGGAGGCCGCCGTCACCACGCTCACCGGCATGTACGCGGTGGAGCTGGAACGCGCGCTCGACATCCTGCTGGAGCCGGACGTACGGGTCGAGGTCACCGGTCTGGACCACACCGACCCGGCGCACCTCGTGCGCTTCCACGGCGCGATCCGGGCCAATGCGGGCACCGCACTCACCCAGGAACCCGGCCCCGCCCCGGACACGGGCGCGGACATCGTGCTCCGCTACGGCCGGGCCGGGCAGGTACCGGCGGCCGCCGTCGCCGCGCTGCCCGCGCAGCCGCCCGGCTCCCAACCGGCGATCCGCCTGCCCCGCGCGGACATTCGCACCGACCGCGACCGCCCACTGCGCGCGACGAACGGCGCCATCGCCCGGCTCGACCGCGTCTTCGCCCGCCGACGCCGCGCACTCGGCGAGGTCACGGTGTCCCCCGGCCCCGCCATCGACGCCCGCCCGGCCCCCGGCGACAGCTTCTGGTGGATGGACTACGACGACGGCCGCTACCTGGTCCGCACCGGCGACCCGATCGAGGCCGCCCCGCTGAGCGCCGACGCCATGGTCACCGAGATCGAGCGCCGCGCGGTCCGCGCCCAGCGGTGGCACCGCGAGAACGAGCGTGCCTCGGGCTGAACCCCGCTACTCTCTGGCGCATGAACGCGGTGCAGGTGCAGAAGAAGCTCGAACTCTCGTCCGACGAGGACTTCGTCCTCACCGCCTGGCAGTACCGGATGATGCAGCGCGACATCGCGGCCTCCAAGGGCAAACATCTGCCCGCCAAGCGCGAAGTCCGGAATGCCTTCCGCACCGCGGCCGCCGCGGCCATCGCGCAGCACGACCGGGAGTGGTCTCCCGCGGTGGCCGAGGTAGTGCTCCTGATCAGCGCAAATGGTGCCGCACCGAATTTCGAGGCGCTCGAATCCGCCGGGCCGGAGATCTCCTCGGTCGTGGCGCGGCGATCCAGGGCCCTGCTTCTGCTCATCGACCTCTACGGCTTCGAGCCGTGGGCGGAGGGCAAGTGGGAGAAGGCCGCTCGTGCCGAAACCCTCAGTGCCGCGCACGCTTCGATGAGCGCGCTTCATCCTGAGGATCTCGAGGCGGTGGAGAACGCCTATCGGCACGCGATCAAGAAGCTGTCCACGTCGGGCAACTGGACCAAGTACGCGCTTCTCGCGGGGGCCGGCCTCGGACTCGGCGTGCTGACCGGCGGTCTCGCCGCCCCGGCCATCGCCGGGGCGTACGGCGCACTGGTGCTCGGCTATTCGGGCGCGGTCGCCACGACCGCGGGGCTGGCGGCGCTCGGCGGCGGCTCCATCGCCGCAGGCGGTCTCGGCATGGCCGGTGGCGCCGCGCTGATCACCGGTGTCAGTGGTGCGGCTGGCGCAGGAATGGTCACGCTCGCGGGGAAGGCCGCCGGGCTCACGGCGGCGCGCATCGCCGCCGATGCCGTGCGGCTGCACGTGGTGACCCAGCTCGTGCTCCGCGATGTGGACGGCGACGAAGAGGCGGCGAAGGCCGTGATCGTCAGCCTGCGCGAGCGGGTCACGAATCTCGGCAAGACCGTCGCGGCGCTCGCCGAGCACATCGACAAGCTCCGGGTGCAGGTCGAGACCAAGCAGTCGGAGCTGGACGCGGAGCGGGAGCAGCGGGTCGCGGCGGAGGATCGCGTCGCCCGGTTCCGCGGGGTCGCCGACCGGCTCAAGGAGCGCGTCACCGGACCCGAGGACGACGAACTCAAGACCTTGATCGCCGAGCTGGACGAGCTCACGGACGAGAAGAAGACCGTCGAAACGCTCGCCGACGGGGTCTCGAGCCTCGCCGACGATCTCGAGGAAGCGGCGTGAGCGTCGTCGACGACGACTACATCGGCAACCTGGACGTCCTCACCCGCGACCTCGACGCCATCGAGCAGCTCGCCGCGGCAGCACTTTCGGACGCTCCGATCGATCACGTGGCGCGGCAACGGCTCGCGACCGCGCCGGTCGGGCTCGACTACGCCGAACTCACCGACCACCATCGGGAACGACGCGCAGTCGAGATCACCGACCTGCTCGATCCCGTCGCGCTTGCACAACTCGACGAATGGCGAGCCGCCCAGCGGCTGCCGTGGGAGCGCGGCGATCTGCTGGTCGTCGGGATCTCCGGCCTGCTGGGCGCGCTCGCCAACCTCTACGACCACCGGGTGGACGCCGCCGTGCTCGGCGGACTGGCCCAGCTGAAGAAGAGCGATCTGCTGCGCCGGTGGGAGCGGGAAACTGCCCGGCTCCCCATCGACTACACCGGCCCGAAATTCGGCGGCCCGACCCATCGGGTCAAGTCCGCGGGGCACGACATCGGTCGCTTCTACACGGCCCTAAACCAGATCCGCACCGGGATCTTCGAAGGGACCTGGTGGGAGGAGGGCAGGCAAATGACCGGACTGGCGACGACCACCCGCTCCGGGCTGCCGTTCGCGCAGGCGCCCGAGCCGCACCTCGCGGTCGCGCTGCTGCTCAAACACTGGGCCGCCGATTTCGTCACCCCTATGAGCCTCCCGCTCCCCGGGTGGACCCTGCTCTGCGAGATGCCGGACCCGACCCTGCGCAAGTTCGCCCACGACGCCTACGCAAGCGGCCTGAATCTCCGCTCCGGACTGCTGACACCCGGGCTCGGCGTGCTCGCGACCGAGGTCGTCATCCGAACCCACACGCACCTCGCGGCCTATCGGTCGACGGGCACCGCGCAGCTGTCCTCCGGCGCGGCGGCCAAACGCACCGAGATGCTGTTGGCCGCGCACGCCGCGGCCGGCGCCATCAGCGTCTCGAAAACGGCCGCAGCGGCGGTCGCCGGGGAGACAGCGGTCGCGGCCAGGCACCTGAACGTTCCGGTTCTCCTCCGGATCGGCACGCTCGCGCTGCAGGTCCGCTCCGATTCCGCGAGCCGCGCGAATGCCGGAGCACCCTCGTGGGAGGAACTGCTCGCCGAAGAGGCGGCGACGTGGACCTTGCCCGAGGCGCTCACCATCGCGGACCTGCTTGCGGTCGGCACATCAAAGTGCCCACAGTGATGCAAAGGGGATTTCGGGAAGCTCCTCGGTGACTTGATTGTCCAATTTCACCCGGACGTCCGGCACCCATCGGGAAAGTTCGCTCCGGAGCTTCCCTGCCACAGTGCGGTTGATCCGGTACTCGAACGTCGCGCCCACTGGGGGAACTGGGTCGGCTCACTCGACGATCGAGATGTCCGGTCGACCCGGTGGCGGGGCCGTCAGAAGACTCCCAACGACGCATGTCCGCTCGCTATGGCACTCTCGGCGGCTTGGTCGGTGAAGTGCCACGGAGCACCGAATCAGCTGGGAATGATCAGTATTCGAGATGAATGGTGTCGGCCATTTCGCGCATCTCGCGCGTGAGGGTGCGTCGCCTTCCGATAATGCGTCCGAGAATGTCGCGCGCCAGGCGCTGCTCCACGAGCCAGGGGCGGGCCTCGTTCGAAAGCTTGATCAGAACGCCGAAAGCGGCGTCATAGGAAGGAAGTTCGAGGTTGGCTGCTGCCACGTCCAGCAGGTGACGGTTCCGGTTGTCCGAGGTCGGGCGCAGGTCGGGAGGGATTTGGCGGGCGAGCCGCAGTGCCAGGTCCGGCCGGTCGTCCACCACGGCGTTCTCGACGCGCTTCATGTCGACCACGGCGGTGTCGAATGTCGTCCAGTACTGGTGGTAGGGGCCGGGTTCACGGCGCACGGCGACCGCCCCGGCGCGAGCGAGCCGCATCATGTCGTCGGCTTCGTCGGGCCGGTTGTCGCGAATGGCCGCGGCGGACCCGCGAAGCAGCAGCCACCCCCAGGTCGACAGCTCACGGGTCGTTGCCGTCGACATGCGCGGTTCGATACGGTCTGCCCATTCCGCAGCCAATCGGCGCACCGCGTCGAATCGCCGCTCCACCAGCAGTAGCCAGCACTGGGTGATCACCGCCGATGCCGCGTCGAGTTCGTCGCCGGTCGACTCCGCGTCGGCGACGGACCGATCCAGGGCGATGCGGGCAGCGCTGTGCTGGCGGGTCTGCACCATCGCCGAGCCGGCGAGTTGCAGCACCCTCGAGCGCATGAGCGGCGTGGCGGTGCCGCTGTCCTCGATCAGGGCTGGAAGCACGCGGGCCAGCTGCTCGTATTCGTTGTCGTGGTAGAGCCGGGTGGCGTAGGCCAGGACCGGTTCCATGCCCGGATGCGCTGCCGACTCGGTGCCGGGGTCGAGCGCTGCCAGGGCATCCCGCGTCGGTGTCCAGATCTCTGCGGCCGCTACGTCCTCGGGTGGTACGGGTTGCGGCCCGAGCAGTGCGGTCAGTGGGCAGTTCAGAGCCACCGCGAACCGTCGCAGGGTGTCCATGCGGGCGCTGGTGCGCTCGCCCTGTTCCACCTTGCGGACCAGCGACAGCAAGACCCCCGCCGCAGCGGCCAGCTCACGTTGGGTCATGCCGCGGCGCACCCGCACCGACCGCAGCAGTTCCCCGAGCTGGGCAGCCATACAACGAGGCTAACGCGTTCTTCCAGGCGAGCCAGCCCGAGCGCGATAGCGCCGCCGCTGGCAATCACCTCAGGACGCCACCGGAGTGGTCGCCCGTGGTGGCCAGGGTGGAGAAGTAGGCCTACCAAGAAGCTCTCGAGCGACGGACCCGAGTACGTGCTTCGCACGGGGCGCGCCTAGGATTCAGCGCCCTGACAAGTGGGTTCGCCGCACCGCGATCGCGCTTAGGGCGCTCGTGGCCGGCGAGTGCTGCGTGGACGATAGACACTCGGCGAGAGCCCTAACATCTAAACTCGTTCGCTGCAGGATGGCCGACGCTGCTTCGGGCCGTCATCACTTCGACGACAGGGGGGTTTCGATCAAGCTCTTATCGAGCGCGAGGTGTTGGAATGGGTGAGGCATGGCCCGAGGCCCGCTTGCAGGACGCCCGGGGGTCGATCGACAAAGAGGTCTACGACGTGGTCGAGGACCTCGTAAAGAATCAGAAATGGCGGTTGCGCGCGCAGGGCCACAAGTATGCGATCTACTGCCCTTGCATGGATGGGAGCGGGGATTTCGTCACGCTCCCAGGAACCTCTAAGAACCCCGGAAATGCCGCTAAGCGAGTCAAGCGATCTGCGGCGAAGTGTCCTGACCGTCACGAGTTGATGAAGTAGAAGCTCTCTGTCCATCATCGATTGGGCACCGGATCAGCTGTGGCCAATTGACAACAGCCGAGTGAGGGGCGCATGCTGGTGGCATGTCCACGATCGAGTTCGAGCTCATTTTCGAGGTGCCAGAGGTCTCCGGCCCTGGTGACCCGCGAATAGAGCAGGTCGAGGAGCATCTGGACATCGTGGTTCAGTCCCACTCCGGCCTCACGCTGGCTACTGTCACAGCTGACGGAGCCGAGGTGCTCGCCGCAGCCCTGAACGCGGCGCATATTCTGGCGGTTTGCGGTCTTCGACCGGTGCGGTCCCATCCGGATCTGGTCACCCGCCAGGACATCGCCGAGCGAGCCGAAGTGACCCGCCAAGCAGTTGGAAACTGGGTTCGGGGCGAGCGTCTGCGTACAGATCCCTTCCCCGTACCGGCAAATCTGGTCGGTGGCGGTGTCTGGCTCTGGGGCGATGTTGTCGCCTGGCTCCGCCGACAGGGTCATGAGACCGATGATCTGGAATTTCCTTCGCTGAGTGATCACACCCGCATCGATAGTGCGCTCATCGAACTATCAGGAGACTTGACCCAGCCGAGCGCTGCCGTCCGAGGGGCACGGCCTTCGAACGGATGCGAAATCACCGGTTTCGTCAAGCTGGCCGGGGAGCGAACAGCGACTCTTTACGCCCCATCCGGAACTGACGCGCATCATTCCCTGGCAGGCGAGAGTTTCCAGGCGGAATACGGCCTTGCAGTATGAGCGACAAATCCTCATCTCCCGGTGTTGCCACCGACGCCAGCACACTTCTCGCCCTTTCCGAACTCACCGACATCGTGTTCTACGAATGTAGTGGACGCCGCGATCGCGACTCCGGAGAAGCGCCCCTATCCATACAGATCGCGCTCGGCCGAGAGAAACTCGGTCTCGAGGTTCGCTGCCGAGCGACGATCGCCGGCGCCGGGGGCGAGTACGTCGCGGATGCTTCAGCTGTTTTCACATTCCGAGAACCGGTCGAGGCCACGGAGGAAGCCATCACCGACTTCGCGGCCCGGGTCGGGGTCATGGCGGTCTACCCCTACCTTCGCGAATCCATCACCCAGTCAAGCGCGAAGCTTGGTCTGCAACGGCCGGTCTTGCGCCTCCTCCGGCCAGGCGAGGTCTCGCTCACAATCACTGATCAGGTCGGGGAAGGCGCATCCGAACTGGCACAGCACGGCAAAGGCTGACCGCTCCGGCCCGAGCGGGCCAACTCCGAGGACCCTCAGGACTGTCTGCCGCGTACGCGAATACCGGCGCTGACCCGCTCGTAACCGAGTTGTCCGCCGCCGCAACGCGGTGCGCCGCGCTCTGGGCGGCGCACCGCGTCGAGATGCGGCGCACGCGCCCCAGGCGGGTGCGGCACCCGGAGTTCGGCGAACTGGAATTCGACTGCCAGGTGCCGCATATCGTTGATACCGATCAGCGGACGATTGCGTGCTATCCCGAGCCGGGCTCTCCCACCGCATCGGGGTTCGCCCGGCTGACCGAACTCACAACCGCTCGATGATGGTGGCGTTGGCGGTGCCACCACCTTCGCAGATGGTGAGCAGGCCGTACCGCCCGTTCCGCCGCTCCAACTCGTTCAGCAGCGTGGCGAACAGCTTGGCCCCGGTGGCACCGAGCGGGTGGCCCAGCGCGATAGCCCCACCATTCGAGTTCACCTTGTCCGGGTCGGCCCCGGTCTCCTTCAACCACGCCAGCACGACCGGTGCGAACGCCTCATTGATCTCGACCACGTCGATGTCATCGATGGTCAACCCGGTCTTCTCCAGCGCCCACTTCGTCGCCGGAATCGGCGCGGTGAGCATGAAGATCGGGTCGGCGCCGCGGGCGGAAACGTGGTGGATGCGGGCGCGCGGCTTCAGCCCGTATTCCTGGACCGCCCACTCCGAGGCGAGCAGGGTGGCGCTGGCACCGTCGGAGATCTGGCTGGCGACGGCCGCGGTGAGCGGGCTGCCCTCGGCGAGCGCAGGGAGGGAGGCCATCTTCTCCAGGGTGGTCTCGCGCGGGCCCTGGTCGACGCGGAAGTCGCCGACGGGGACGATCTCGTTGTCGAAGCGGCCGTTCTTGATGGCGTCGCGGGCGCGCTCGTGCGAGCGGAGGGCCCACTGCTCCATGTCCTGCCTGCTGATGCCCCACTTCTCGGCGATCAGCTGGGCGCCGCGGAACTGCGAGACCTCGTCGGTGCCGTAGCGGTCGTCCCAGCCCTTGGCGCCGACGAAGGGCGAGTCGAAGCCGTACTCCTTGCCCGCGAGCATGGCGGCCGAGATCGGGATGGCGCTCATGTTCTGCACGCCACCCGCCACGATCAGCTCGGCGGTGCCGCTCATGATGGCCTGGGCGCCGAAGTTGATGGCCTGCTGGCTGGAGCCGCACTGCCGGTCGACGGTGACCCCGGGCACCTCCTCCGGATAGCCGGCGGTGAGCCACATGGTGCGGCCGATATTGCCAGCCTGCGGGCCGACATTGTCGACGCAGCCGACGATCACGTCATCGACCAGCGCCGGGTCCACGGGGTTGCGGTCGAGCAGGCCGCGCAGCACGGTGGCGCCGAGGTCGGCGGGGTGCACCTGGGCGAGCGCGCCATTGCGCTTGCCGACGGGGGTGCGGACGGCGTCCACGACATAGGCATCGAGGGCGCGGCGGGGTGCGGACATCGGAACTCCTAGCTGTGCCCGGGGGCGGTGAGCCCATCGAGCACGATGGTCAGATACTGCTTGGCGAGGTTCTCGACCGTGACCGGGCCGCCCGGGCGATACCACCGGACCGCCACCCAGACGGTGTCGCGCAGGAATCGGTACGCGAGCTCCACGTCCAGCTCGGCGCGGAAGGTGCCGTCGGCGACGCCCGCCGTCAGCACCTGGTGCCAGAGCTCGCGGAACTCGCGGTTGTACTCCTCGATGTAGGCGAAGCGCTCGGAATCGCGGAGCCGCTTGGCCTCGGTCTGGTAGATGGCGACCGCGGAGTGGAAGCGGTCGAACGACTCGTAGGAGCTGAGGACGAGCGCCTCGAGGGTGTCCCGGGAGCCGAGCCCGGCGCCGACGATCTCCCGGTAGCGCCCGAAGAGGTCGTCGAGGAAGCCGCGCAGGATCTCGTCCACCATGGATTCCTTGGAATCGAAGTGGTGGTAGAGGCTTCCGGAGAGGATGCCGGCGGAATCGGCGATATCGCGGACGGTGGTGGCCCGCAGCCCGCGCTCGGCGAAGAGTCCGGCGGCGAGCGCGAGCAGTTCGGCGCGCCGGTTCGGCTTCGCGGCATCGGGAGCGGTCACCCGGTTCATCATGCCCGCTGGCTACTGACCGAGACCACCTCGCCGGTCAGGTAGCTGGTGTAATCGCTGGCCAGCATGGCGATGGTGGCGGCGACCTCCCACGGCTCGGCTGCCCGGCCGAATGCCTCGCGTTCGGAGAGGCGGTCGAGCAGCTCGGTGGAGCTGGTCTTGTCCAGGAAGGCGTGCCTGGCGATGCTCGGTGAGACGGCATTGATCCGCACGCCGAGTTCGGCTGCCTCGACCGCGCTGCACCTGGTCAGCGCCATGACGCCGGCCTTGGCCGCGGCGTAGTGCGCCTGGCCGTACTGCGCGCGCCAGCCGAGCACGCTGGCATTGTTCACGATCACGCCGCCGTGCCCGGCCTCGCGGAAGTAGCGCAGGGCGGCGCGGGTGCAGCGGAAGGTGCCGTTCAGGGTGATGTCGAGGACGCGGTCCCACTGGGCGTCGTCCATGTCGACCACCGGGGTCTCGCCGCCGAGGCCGGCATTGTTGACCAGGATGTCGATCCGGCCGAGTTCGGCCACGGCGCCGGTGATCAGCGCGTCGACCTGCTCGGTGCTCTGCACGTCGCAGGTGACGGCGCCGATGGTGCGGTCCGGGAACTCCGCGGCCAGCGCGGTTCTGGTCTCGCCGAGCCTACGCTCGTGCCAGTCGGAGACCACGATGTCGGCGCCCTCGGAGAGCAGCCTGCGTGCGGTCGCCGAGCCGATCCCGGTGCCGGCGGCGGCGGTGACCACGGCTTTACGCCCGGTCAGGAGACCGTGTCCGGCAACAGGTTCCGGCGCGACAGAGAGCGGCCCCGCGCTCACGGCCGAGCCTCGCGGGGAAGTCCGAGCACCCGCTCGGCGATGATGTTGCGCTGCACTTCGTTCGAACCTCCGTAGATCGTGTCGGCGCGGGTGAACAGGTACAGCCGCTGCCATTCGTCCAGGTCGTCGGCGGCGAGCAGCCCGGCCGGGCCGCGCACTGCCATCGCCAGTTCGCCGAGCGAGCGGTGCCAGTTTGCCCACAGCAGCTTGCCCACCGAGGCTTGGCCGCCCTCGTCGCCACTCTCGCCCATGGTGCGCAGCGCGTGCGCGCGCAGCACCCGCAGCCCGACCCAGGCATCGTCGATCCGGGCCGCGATGGCCGGGTCACCGTCCACCCCGGACTCCTGCGCCAGCTCCTCGATGGAGGCCAGCTCCCGCTCGAAGCGGATCTGCTGGCCGAGCGTCGAGATCCCGCGCTCGACGGCGAGCGTGCCCATGGCCACCCGCCAGCCCTGCCCCGGCTCGCCGACCACCAGGTCGGCGGCGGTGCGGGCATTGTCGAAGAACACCTCGTTGAACTCCGAGCTCCCGGTGAGCTGGATGATCGGGCGCACCTCGATCCCCGGCTGGTCCATGGGAACGAGCAGGTAGGAGAGGCCCTTGTGCCTGCTGGAGCCCTTCTCGGTGCGGGCGATCACGAAGCACCAGTCGGCTACGTGCGCCAGCGAGGTCCAGATCTTCTGGCCGGTGATCGACCACTCGTCGCCGTCCAGCTGCGCGGCGGTGCTCACCGCGGCCAGGTCGGAGCCCGCACCGGGCTCGGAGTAGCCCTGGCACCAGAGTTCGGTGACGTTCCTGACCCCGGGCAGGAAGCGCTGCTTCTGCTCCTCGGTGCCGAAGGCGAGCAGCGTCGGGCCGAGCAGCTCCTCCCCCACGTGCGAGACCCGCGCGGGCGCGTTCGCCTTCGCGTACTCCTCGTGGAAGATCACCTGCCTGCGCACGCTCGCGTCCCGGCCGCCGTACTGCTCCGGCCAGCCGAGGCAGGTCCAGCCCGCGGCGGCGAGATGCCGGTCCCAGGCGAGCCGCTCGTCGAAGGCCTCGTGCTCGCGGCCGGGGCCGCCGAGCCCGCGCAACCCGCTGAACTCGCCGGACAGATTGTCGGCGAGCCACTCGCGCACCTCGCGGGCGAAGGCGGCATCGCCGGAATCGGCCCCGCCGCTGCCCGCCGTGCCGGATTCTGAGGTCTGGATCGCACCCACGACGCTAGGGTAACCTACCAAGCACTTGCTTTGTAGCTTCGACGGTGAGGATATTCGTGAGCACCCCTGCTCGGACCATTCCGGCGGCGCTCAGGGCGGCCGCGGCCGACTTCGGCGCCGCCCCCGCCATCGCCGACGGCTCGGTGCGGCTCGACTGGGACGACCTGCTCGCCGACGTGCGCCGGGTGGCCGGCGCGCTGATCGCCCGCGGGGTCCGGCCCGGTGACCGGGTCGCCATGTGGGCGCCGAACACCCACCACTGGGTGGCGGCCGCGCTCGGCGCGCAGTACGCGGGTGCCGCCCTGGTCCCGCTGAACACGAGGTACGTCGCGGCCGAGGCGGCGGACGTGCTGGAACGGGTGCACGCGGCCGCGCTCTTCGTCGCCGGGCCGTTCCTCGGCCGGGACCGGCTGGCCGAGCTGCGCGCGGAGGCGCCGCAGCTCGAGATTCCCTCGATCGTGGTGATCCCGGTCGACGCCGACGCACCGCGCTCGACCGCCCGAGCGCTGCACTGGGACGACCTCACCGAGCTCGCGGAGCAGACCCCGCACGCGGAGGTCGAGGCCCGCGCCGACGCCGTCACCCCGGACGACATCGCCGACATCCTCTTCACCTCCGGCACCACCGGCCGCAGCAAGGGCACGCTGGTGGCGCACCGGCAGGCGCTCGACGTGGTGCGCGGCTGGGTCGAGTGCGCGACCCTGCGCCGGGACGACAACTACCTGATCATCAGCCCGTTCTTCCACAACTTCGGCTATAAAGCGGGCATCCTCGCCTGCGTGCTGACCGGCGCGACCATCGTGCCGCAGGCCGTGTTCGACGTGCCGGAGGCGATGCGGCTGGTCAGCGACGAGAAGATCTCGGTACTCCCGGGCCCGCCGACCATCTACCAGACCATCCTGGACTTCCCGGACCGCGCGCGGTTCGACCTGAGCACGCTGCGGGTCGCGGTGACCGGCGCGGCCACCGTCCCGGTGGTGCTCATCGAGCGGATGCGCGACGAGCTGGCCTTCGAGGTGGTGCTCACCGCCTACGGCCTCTCCGAGGCGGCGGGGTTCGGCACCATGTGCCGCCCGGACGACGACCCGGCCACCATCTCCGGCACCTGCGGCCGCCCGATCGCCGGCTTCGAACTGCGGCTCGCCGACTCCGGCGAGGTGCTGCTGCGCGGCCCGAACGTGATGCTCGGCTACCTGGACGACCCGGACGCCACCGCCGAGGCGATCGACGCCGACGGCTGGCTGCACACCGGCGACATCGGGGTGGTGGACGAGCGCGGCTACCTGAAGATCACCGACCGGCTCAAGGACATGTACATCTGCGGCGGCTTCAACGTCTACCCGGCCGAGGTCGAGCAGGTGCTGGCCCGGCTGGACGGGGTCGCGGAGTCCGCGGTGGTCGGCGTGCCGGACCCGCGGATGGGCGAGGTCGGCAAGGCGTACGTGGTGCGCAAGGCCGGTGCGCGGCTCACCGAGGAGCAGGTGCTCTCGCACGCCACCGGCACGCTGGCCAACTTCAAGGTGCCGCGCTTCGTCGAGTTCCGCGACCAGCTGCCCTACAGCGCCGCAGGCAAGGTGCTGAAACGTCGTCTACGTGAGGAGATTTCCTGATGTCCGCTGAGGGTGTACCCGACGAGGGCGAGGTGGTCACCTACGAGCGGCGCGGCCCGATCGCGGTCGTCACGATGAACCGGCCGGACTACCGCAACGCGCAGAACTCGGTGATGACCTACGCGCTCGACGCCGCCTTCCAGCGCGCGGTCGAGGACGCCGAGGTCACGGTGATCGTGCTGGCGGGCAACGGCAAGCACTTCAGCGCCGGGCACGACATCGGCACCCCCGGCCGGGACCACCACGTGCACTACGACAACAAGGCCGTGCTCTGGTGGGACCACGTCGACCGCGCGGGCGGTGACCAGCGCTTCGCCCGCGAGTCCGAGGTCTACCTCGGCATGTGCAGGCGCTGGCGGGAGATCCCCAAGCCGATGATCGCGCAGGTGCAGGGCGCCTGCATCGCGGGCGGGCTCATGCTGGCCTGGGTCTGCGACCTCATCGTCGCCTCGGACGACGCGTTCTTCTCCGATCCGGTGGTGCGCATGGGCATTCCGGGTGTCGAGTACTTCGCGCACCCGTGGATGATCGGCCCGCGCGCCGCCAAGGAGTTCCTCTTCACCGGCGACCGCTTCGGCGCGGCGCAGGCCAAGGAGTGGGGCATGGTGAACCGGGTGGTTCCGCGCGCCGAGCTGGAGGCGGAGGTGACCGCGCTGGCCGAGAAGATCGCGCAGATGCCGCAGTTCGGGTTGGCGCTCACCAAGAAGGCGGTGAACCAGGCCGAGGATCTGATGGGCATGCGCACCGGCATGGACTCGGTCTTCGGGCTGCACCACTTCGCGCACGCGCACAATGCCGAGGTCGGGGCGGATTCGCTCGGCGGCATGAACGCCCGCTCCATGCGCGACAACGCGACCGAGAACGGGAAATCCTGATGGATCTGGATCTCGACGAATCCGCGCGCGCCTTCCAGCAGGAGGTCAAGGACTTCCTCGCGGAGTCCGCGCCGCGCACCCCGCTCCCATCGATGGACACCGCCGAGGGCTTCGAGGCGCACCGCGAGTGGGAGCACACCCTCGCCGACGCCCGCTTCTCCGTGGTCTCCTGGCCGCACGAGCACGGCGGCCGCGACGCCTCACTCCTGGAGTGGGTCCTCTTCGAGCAGGAGTACTACGCCGCGGGCGCCCCGGGCCGGGTCGCCCAGAACGGCATCTTCCTGCTGGCCCCGACGCTCTTCGAGCACGGCACCCCCGAGCAGCTCGACCGCATCCTGCCCCGGATGGCCCGCGGCGACGACATCTGGGCCCAGGCCTGGTCCGAGCCGGAGGCAGGCAGCGACCTGGCAGGCATCCGCTCGACCGCCAAGCGCACCGAGGGCGGCTGGCTGCTCAGCGGGCAGAAGACCTGGAGCTCCCGCGCCTCCTTCGCCGACCGCGCCTTCGGGCTCTTCCGCAGCGACCCGGCGGCCGAGCGGCACCGCGGACTGACCTACGTCATGTTCCCGCTGGACGCCGACGGCGTCTCGGTGCGGCCGATCCCGCAGCTGGACGGCGAGGCCGGGTTCGCGGAGATCTTCCTGGACGAGGTCTTCGTCCCGGACGCCGACGTGATCGGCCCACCGCACGAGGGCTGGCGGATCGCCATGAGCACCTCGAGCAACGAGCGCGGGCTCTCGCTGCGCAGCCCCGGCCGGTTCACCGCGACCGCCGAGCGGCTGCTCGAACTGTGGCGCACCGCGGGCGACCGGGCGAACACCGCGCAGCGCGACGCCGTCGTCGACGCCTGGATCGGGGCAGAGGCGTACCGGCTGCACACCTTCGGCACGGTGACCAGGCTGGCCGACGGCGGCAAGCTCGGGGCCGAGTCCTCGATCACCAAGGTGTTCTGGTCCGAGCTGGACGTGGCCATGCACGAGACCGCGCTCGACGTCCTCGGCGACGCCGCCGAGCAGGCGGGGCCGTGGACCGACGGCTACCTCTTCGCCATCTCCGGCCCGATCTACGCGGGCACCAACGAGATCCAGCGCAACATCATCGCCGAGCGGCTGCTCGGACTACCGAGAGGGAGCCGATGAGATTCGCGCTCAGCCCGGAGCAGACCGATTTCGGGGCCAGCGTGCGCAAACTCCTCGAGGCGGGCCGCACCCCGGCCGCCGTCCGGAGTTGGGCCGCGGGCGACACCGGGCCCGGGCTCGCGCTGGTGCGCGGTCTGGCCGACGCGGGCGTGCTCGGCCTCGCGATCACCGAGGAGCACGGCGGGCTCGGCGCCGAGCCGGTCGACCTGCTCGTCGCCTTCCAGGAGATCGGCCGGGCCGCCGCGCCCGGACCGCTGGTGGAGACGGCCGCCGCCATTCCCGCGCTGCTCCAGGCGCTGCCGGATTCGACCGCAGCGGGCGAGATCCTGCCCGGGCTCGCGGAGGGCGCGCTCGGCACCATCGCCTTCGGCGAGCCGCTCGCGCTCGACGCCGACACCGCGGGCACCGTGCTCATCGCCGACGGACCGCGGCTGAGCCGCGCCACCGTCGGCGAGGCGGTGCGCTCGGTCGACCCCGCGCGCAGGCTCTTCCGGGTGCAGCCCGGCGAGGTGCTGGCCGAGGGCGATGAGGTGCGCACCGCCATCGCCGCGGGCTTCGACCACGGCGCGCTCGCGGCCGCCGCGCTGCTGCTCGGCGCGGGCAAGGCCCTGCTCAACGCCACCACCGAGTACGCCAAGCAGCGCAAGCAGTTCGGCGCGCCGATCGGCAGTTTCCAGGCGGTCAAGCAGCAGCTCGCGGATGTGCTCATCGCGCTCGATCTGGCCGAACCGCTGGTGCTGCGCGCCGCGCTCACCACCGCCGGGCCGACTCGCGCGCGCGACGTCTCGGCGGCGCTGCTCACCAGCGCGGACGCCGCCTACCGTGCGTCGCGGGTGGCACTGCAGGTGCACGGCGCCATCGGCTACACCGCCGAGTACGACCTCTCGCTCTGGATCACCCGGGTCCGGGCGCTGCAGAGCGCATGGGGCACGGCGGATTTCCACCGCTCGCGGATCGCCGACGCCCTGCGAGGCACCGCGTGAGCGACGAGCTGCAGGATTTCCGCGCGTCGGTACGCGCGCTGCTCACCAGGCACGCCGATTCCGCCGCGGTGCGCGCCGCGCTGGCGACCGACCTCGGCTACGACGAGAAGCTCTGGCGCCTGCTCTGCGAGCAGATCGGCGTCGCCGCGCTCGCCGTCCCCGAGGAGTACGGCGGGGCCGGTGCGGGGCTCACCGAATCCCTGCTTGTCGTCGGCGAACTCGGCCGCACCCTGGCCGGGGTGCCGATGCTCGGCTCCGCCGTGCTCGGCGTGCAGGCGCTGCTGCTGGCAGGCGACGCCGACACCTGCGAGCGGCTGCTCCCCGAGGTCGCCGACGGCACCCGCACGCTGGCCGTCAGCTGGGCCGATGCCCGCGGCTGGGACTCGCCGGGCGTCCGCGCCGACGGCGACGTCCTGCACGGCACCGCGCACTACGTCCTCGACGCCGCGGGCGCGACCACCCACCTGGTGCTCACCGAATCCGGGCTGTACGAGGCCGAGCCGAGCGCCGTCCGGACCATCGCCACCATGGACCCGACCCGCCGGGTGAGCGAGGTCGAGTTCGCCGGGGTCACCGGCCGCCGGATCGGCGATGCCGACCCGGTCCGGCTGCGCGAGATCGCCTGGACCGCGCTCGCCGCCGAACAGGTCGGCGCGGCGACGCGCTGCCTGGAGAGCACCGTCGAGTACTCGAAGTCGCGGGTGCAGTTCGGCCGCCCGATCGGCAGTTTCCAGGCGCTCAAGCACCGGATGGCCGACCTCTACGTGCTGGTCGAGTCGGCCGAATCCACCGTCCAGGCGGCCGTTGCCGCGCTGGTGGCAGGGTCGGAGAGCGCCGCGGAGGACGTCTGGGTGGCGCGCACGCACAGCACCGCCGCCTTCTCCACGGTGGCGGCCGAGGCCATCCAGCTGCACGGCGGCATCGCCATCACCTGGGAGCACGACGCGCACCTGTTCTTCAAGCGCGCGCACGCCGACGCACAGCTCTTCGGCACCGCGCGGCGCCCGGCCCGCACCGGGTGAGCGACCTCACCGCACACAGATAATTAGCTTATGTAACAATTATCTGTGTGCGGCCTGCCGCGTGAGCACGGCGCCGCGATCAGCCGTCGACACGCGATGAGGTCTCCCGATGAGCAGCACTCCCGAACGCACCAGGCAGCCGAGGGCGGTCTATGCCGTCGCCTTCGCCAGCGTGATCGCCTTCATGGGCATCGGCCTGGTCGATCCCATCCTCAAGCCGATCGGCGAGCAGCTGCACGCCTCGCCGTCCCAGGTGTCGCTGCTGTTCACCAGCTACATGCTGGTCACCGGGGTCGCCATGCTGGTCACCGGCGTGGTCTCCAGCCGGTTCGGGGCCAAGCGCACGCTGCTGGCCGGGCTCGCGGTGATCGTGGTCTTCGCGGCGCTGGCCGGGATGTCGGGCAGCGTGGCGCAGATCGTCGGGTTCCGGGCGGGCTGGGGGCTCGGCAACGCGCTCTTCATCGCGACCGCGCTCGCCACCATCGTCGGCGCGGCCAGCGGCGGGGTCGCGCGGGCGATCATCCTGTACGAAGCCGCGCTCGGGATCGGCATCGCCACCGGGCCGCTGGTCGGCGGGGTGCTCGGCGGAATCAGCTGGCGCGGGCCGTTCTTCGGCGTCTCGGTGCTGATGGCCGTCGCCTTCGTCGCCATCCTGGTCCTGCTGCCGGAGAGCCCGAAGCCCGAGCACCGCACCTCGATCACCGCTCCCTTCCGCGCGCTGCGCCACCGCGGCCTGCTGGTCGTCAGCCTGACCGCGCTGCTCTACAACTTCGGCTTCTTCACGCTGCTCGCCTACACCCCGTTCCCGCTGGACATGGGGACCTACGCGATCGGCTTCATCTTCTGCGGCTGGGGCATCCTGCTCGCCGTCTCCTCGGTCTTCCTCGCTCCCCGGCTACAGCGCCGCTACGGCACCCTGCCGATGATGTGCGCCGCCATCGGCCTCTTCGCCGCCGACCTCGCCGTCATGGCGCTCTTCGCCGACTCCAAGCCGGTCCTCGTCGCGGGCACCGTGCTCGCCGGGCTCTTCCTCGGCGTGAACAACACCCTCATCACCGAGGCCGTCATGATCTCCGCCCCCGTCGAGCGCTCCACCGCGTCGGCCGCCTACAGCTTCGTCCGCTTCGCCGGCGGCGCCGCCGCCCCCTACCTGGCGGGCAAGCTCGGCGAGCACAACACCGCGCTCCCCTTCTGGCTCGGCGCCGCCCTCACCGCCGCCGCCGTCGGCGTCCTGTACGCCGGGCGCGCCGCGCTCGCGCACATCGACGAGCACGAACCGGCGCCGCGCAGTGTGGCTGAGGCCCAGGCCATCACCGTCGGCGACTGACCGCCGCTACGCCGTCGCGCGCGGAACCCGCAGGTCGTGCAGGGCGGTGAACTGGAGGAGGCGGGTGGCGGCGCTGCGCGGGACTTCGGCGAGCAGGCCGTGCGACACCTCGGGAAAGACCTCGGTCTCGACGTTCGGGATCAACGCGCGGGCGCGGGTGACGGCGGCGGCGGGGTCGTAGAGGACGGTGCCGCCGCCGCAGAGGACGAGGGTGGGGGTGGCGATGGCGGTGAGATCCGCATCGGCCAGGACCCGGGCGTACGGCAGCGACATGCGGAAGCGGATCGCGGCGGTGGCGAGCTCGGTGTCCTCGGGGGTGGTCGGGACACCGGGCTGCAGCTTGGCGAGCAGCCTGCGGGTGCGACCCGATGTCGGCCGGATGCCTGCCAGCACCATGCGGGCCAGCAGCACGGTGCGCACCGGGACCAGCACCGATCCGGGTTCGATCAGGGTGAGGCTGGCGGGAATGGAGCTCTGCCCGGCGAGCATCCCGGCCAGCCTGCCGCCGTGCGAGAAGGCGACGAGGTGCGCACGCGGCAGCTCGAGCCCGGTGAGCACCTCGCCGAGCCAGCGCGCCATCTCGGCGCCGTGCACGATCGGCTCGGTCTGCACGCTCCGGCCGGGGGTGCCGATGATGTCCGGCATATAGACGGTGCGGCGGCGAGCGAGCCGCTCGATCACCGGGCTCCACATGAGGCTGTTGCCCTGGAAACCGTGGATCAGCACCAAGGGTGTGCCGACCCCGTTTCCGGAGCTCCGGACGTAGGTGGTGCCGTACGAGGTCGGCACCTCGAGATCGCGCCACGGGATCGGATACAGTGCTTCGGCGGCCCCGTAGGCGGCGACGAACTTCTCCCGCGCCTTCGCGCTGCCGAAGTGCCCCGCTCTGATAGCCATCACCGCTCCTCACACATGGTGGTACCGTCGTATCATATCGGCTGCCTCGCCGTACCGTATGCCTTCCGGGGAAAGGTGGACGAATGCCTCGGCTCGCGGACCACGAACAGCGGCGGAAGCAGATCACCGACGCCACCCGCCGGGTGATCGCGCGGGACGGGCTGACCGCGGCCACCTTCCAGTCCGTCGCGGCCGAGGCCGGGATCTCGGTGCGGCTGGTGCAGTACTACTTCGGCACCAAGCGCGAGTTCCTGATCGCCACCCACCAGGCGGTCGTGGTGGATGCCGGGGCACGGCTCGGCGCCGGGCTCACCGCGCTCGGCCCGGACGCGACCCCGCGCGACATCCTGCGCACCACCTTCGCCGAGCTGCTCCCGCTGGACGACACCCGCCGCGACGAGGTACTGATCCTCGGCGCCTTCCAGGCCGCCCAGCTCGGCCGCGCCGAGGTCGAGAACACCATCGGCAACGGTCCCGCCCGCTACATGGTGGACGCCGCCGCCCAGCAGCTGGCGCGGCTGCGCAAGGGCACCGATGCGCGGATGGAGACGATCACGCTGGACGCCGAGCTCCTGGTCGCCGCGGTCGGCGGGCTCGCCCAGGGCATGCTGAGCGGCTTCGCCACCCCCGAGCACGCCGAATCACTGCTCGACCGCCTGCTCGACCGGCTCCTCCCGCCCTGACCCCCGGAGTACCGTCGGCCCCATGAGCCTCCGCTCCGAGCCGAGCCCCAAACGCGTGCGCACCTACCTGGCCGGCCGCCAGGTCGCGGACACCGACGCAGCGCTGCTGGTCTGGGAGATCCCGCACTACCCCGCCTATTACCTCCCGCTCGCCGACGTGGCGGCCGAACTGGTCCGCACCGGCGCGACCGAGACGCACGAGCTGCTCGGCACCGGCACCAGGTACGACGTGCTGCTCGACGGCGTGCGTGCGCCCGGCTCCGCACTGCGCTGGACCGCGGTCCCGGATCACGTCCGGCTGGAGTGGGCGGCGATGGACGAGTGGCTGGAGGAGGACGAGCCGGTCTACGTGCACCCGCGCGACCCGTACAAGCGGGTGGATGTGCTGGCCAGCTCCAAGCACGTGCGGATCGAGCTCGACGGCACCCTGCTCGCCGAATCCCGTTCGCCGCGCATCCTCTTCGAGACCTCGCTGCCGCCGCGGTACTACCTGCCGTTCGCCGACGTCCGGCTGGAGCTGCTCACCCCGAGCGCCACGCACACCAGCTGCCCGTACAAGGGCACCGCCGACTACTGGACGGTCACGGTGGACGGCACCGAGCACCGCGACATCGTCTGGGGCTACCGCACGCCGCTGCCGGAGAGTCAGAAGGTCGCCGGGCTGCTGTGCTTCTACAACGAGAAAGTGGACATCGTCATCGACGGCGTCCGGCAGGATCGGCCGCAGACCCCGTTCTCCTGAGAGGAATCCATGCGCCCGCCCCTGGCCGAAACGCTCGATCTGGACCCGCACCCCGAGGGTGGCTGGTTCCGCGAAACCTACCGCAGCCCGGTGCGTTTCACCCCCGACGGGTACGACGGCGACCGCGCCGCGGCGACCGCCATCCTGTTCCTGCTCATGCCGGGCGAGCGCTCGGCGCCGCACACCGTGCGCTCGGACGAGCTGTGGTTCTGGCAGGGCGGGGGCGCGCTGACGCTGGAGATCGGCGGCACCGAGGTGGCCCTCGGCCCGGATCACGCGGCCGGGCAGCAGCTACAGGTGGTGGTTCCCGGTGGGGTGAGTCAGGCGGCGAAGCCCGCAGGCGACCAGCACGTGCTGGTCGCCTGCGTGGTCTCCCCCGGCTTCGATTTCGACGACTTCCGGCTCGATTGACCGCTACGCACGTCGAGCCGGCCGTCATGGCACATCGAGCACGCCGCGGCGAGACTCCCGGCCGGATCTACCCTCACTCCACCTCGAGCACGCCCTCCTCGACAGCCCACCGGATCGTCTTGGCGAGACTCTCGCACCCCTCCGGCCGCCCGGGCCCGTACCCGCCCGCGCTCAACCGCGCGAAGACCGGGCACCGCTCCTGCGGCGGCTCGGTCCACTCGATCGAGGTCTGCCGCGCACTGGCCTTGCGCACCCGGACCTCGGTGCCGCAGGCCTGACACCGCAGCGGGGTCAGGCCGTCCTCGAGATAGCGCCGCTTGTCCGCCACCGTCTGGGCCCGCACCTCGGCCTGCCGCTCCGGCCGGTCCGCGAAATCGGGAGCCTTGGCCCAGGTGGCGGCCATCAGACGCTCGCCTCCTGCGGCCCAGGCTCCTGCTGGCGGCGCAGGTTCTCCGCCACCTCGGCCTCCCAGAACTCGTTCGCCTTGGTGGTGTCCACCTCGAACTCGTAGCGCTGGGTCATCTTCTCGGTGACCTCGGCGAGGTCCACGTAGAACTGGTCGTACCAGCGGCGCAGCTGGTAGACCGGCCCGTCCTCCTCGCAGAGCAGCGGGTTCTCGACCTTGGACTTGTGCTTCCAGATCTCCACGTCCTGCAGGAAGCCGACGCTGATGCCCTCGCTCATCTTGGCCGCCAGCTTGTCCGCCGTCGCGCCCTCGACCCCCTCCGGCTTCTGCAGGGTGATCCCCCACTGGAGCATGAAGGAATCCTGCGACACCGGGTAGTGGCAGTTGATCAGGACGCTCTTGACCTCGTACCCGCTGTAGATGTTGACCAGCGGATTGATCATGTACGAGGGGCCGAAGTACGACGCCTCGGACTTGAGCAGCGTGTCGCCGCCGTACTTCGACGCCATCCCGATGTCCGGCCTGCCCTTGGTCTCCAGGAACTGGGTGGCGATGTGCCCCTCGAAGACGTTCTTGAAGTAGGTCGGGAAGGCGTAGTGGATGTAGTAGAAGTGCGCCATGTCCACGACGTTGTCGATGATCTCGCGGCAGTTGGCGCCCTCGATCAGCATCGAGTTCCAGGTCCAGTCGGTCCAGCCGCTGTCCAGTTGCTCGGTGGTGTTGCCGTCCGCGTCGGTGTAGGGGCCGACGATGTGCGGGATGGTGACCTCGTCGGGCGGCGTGCTGCCCTCGTGGTCGTGCCAGACGAAGAGCTGGCCGTTGCGCTCCAGGGTGGTCCACTTCCTGGTCCTGGCCAGCGGCGGCACGCGCCGCGCGTACGGGATCTCGGTGCACTTGCCCGTGGTCCCTGACCAGCGCCAGTCGTGGAACGGGCAGGCGATGTCGTCGCCCTTGACCTCGCCCATGCTCAGGTCGCCGCCCATGTGCCTGCAGTAGGCGTCGAGCACGCGGAGCTCGTCGTTGCCGTCCGCCCAGATCACGAGCTTGGTACCGAAGACGTGGACCGCGTGCGGCTTGCCGTCGCGGAAGTTCTTCGCCAGCCCGAGGCAGTGCCAGCCCCGCGCGTAGCGGGTCGGAACCGTGCCGACGTCGAGCTCCCGCACCTTACCGCCGCGGGTTGAGGTGTCTGCCATTCGCGAATCCTCCTCCTTCACTACTAGAACACGTTACAAAACTGTGGGCCGCAGCGCCAGCGTCGGCCCAGGTCTCCCGCATTCGCCCAGCGGCGACCAGCACCCGCGTTCTGTTCTCGACATAAATAAGAACCTGTTCTAGTCTCAGGGGTGATGAGTACCGGTTACCGATCGACCAGGCAGGAGCAGGTCCGGACATGACGCAGGAAGTGACCGAACGGGTCGAAGCACTGTTGCCGACGCTGCGCGAGCGCGCGCAGGAGGCCGAGGATCTGCGCCGCATTCCGGACGAGTCCGTGAAGGCGCTGCAGGAGACCGGCTTCTTCCGGCTGCTACAGCCGACGCAGTGGGGCGGCCACGCAGCCGACCCGGTCGTCTTCTACGACACCGTGCGCAAGATCGCCAGCGCGTGCGGCTCCACCGGCTGGGTGTCGGGCATCATCGGCGTGCACAACTGGCACCTGGCGCTCTTCGACCAGCGGGCGCAGGAGGACGTCTGGGGCGAGGACACCGAGGTCAGGATCTCCTCCTCGTACGCGCCGATGGGTGTCGGCACCGTCACCGACGGCGGCTACATCGTGCGCGGCAGCTGGGCCTGGTCGTCCGGCTCGGACCATGCCAGCTGGGCGGTGCTCGGCGGCCCGGTGATCAAGGACGGCAAACCGGTCGATTTCGGCTCCTTCCTGATCCCGCGCGACGACTACCGCATCGACGACGTCTGGAACGTGGTCGGGCTGCGCGGCACCGGCTCCAACACCGTCGTGGTCGAGGACGTCTTCGTGCCGCGGCACCGCTTCCTCAGCTTCCGCGCGATGAGCGAGCTGACCGCGCCCGGCCTGGAGCAGAACACCGACCCGGTCTACCGGATGCCGTGGGGCACCGTGCACCCCACCACCATCTCCGCGCCGATCGTCGGCATGGCCTACGGCGCCTACGAGGCGCACATCGAGCACCAGGGCAAGCGGGTGCGCGCCGCCTACGCGGGCGAGAAGGCCAAGGAGGATCCGTTCGCCAAGGTGCGGGTCGCCGAGGCGGCCAGCGACATCGACGCCGCCTGGCGCCAGCTCTCCGGCAATGTCGCCGACGAGTACGCGATCCTGAAGGCGGGCGGGGAGATCCCGTTCGACCTGCGGGTCAGGGCCCGCCGCGACCAGGTGCGCGCCACCGGCCGCGCCGTCGCCTCGATCGACCGGCTCTTCGAGAGCGCGGGCGCCACCGCGCTGTCCAACGGAACGCCGCTGCAGCGCTTCTGGCGCGACGCGCACGCGGGCCGGGTGCACGCGGCGAACGATCCGGAGCGCGCGTACCAGATGTTCGGCACGCACGAGTTCGGGCTGCCGATCAACGACGCCATGGTGTAGGGGGAGAACACGTGACCTCGACGGCGGAACTCACCTACGAGTCCACCTCCCGGTACGCGCAGGTGCGGCCGGACCTGAAACTGCATTACCACGAGGCGGGGGTCGGCAACGGCCCGACCATCGTGCTGCTGCACGGCGGCGGCCCCGGCGCCTCCTCGTGGTCCAACTTCGCGCGCAACATCCCGGTGCTGGCGCGCGAGTTCCACGTGCTGGCGGTGGACCAGCCCGGCTTCGGCAAGTCCGACAAGCCGACCGAGCACCCGCAGTACTTCGTGCACAGCTCGGCCGCGCTGAAGGACCTGCTCGACCACCTCGGCATCTCCGACCGGGTGCACCTGCTCGGCAACTCGCTCGGCGGCGGCGCCGCGGTGCGGTTCGCGCTGGACTACCCCGAGCGCGCGGGCAAGCTCATCCTGATGGGCCCCGGCGGGCTGAGCACCAACCTCTTCGCCGCCGACCCCACCGAGGGCGTCAAGCTGCTCGGCAAGTTCAACTACCAGCCCACCAGGGAAAACCTTGAGGCGTTCCTCCGGATCATGGTCTTCGACCAGAAGCTGATCACCCCGGAGCTGATCGAGGAGCGCTTCGCCTCGGCGAGCGAGCCGGAGTCGCTGGCCGCCACCCGGGCGATGGGCAAGTCCTTCGCCGGCGCGGACTTCGAGAAGGGCATGCTCTGGCGCGACGCCTACACGCTGCGCCAGCCGGTGCTGCTGATCTGGGGCCGCGAGGACCGGGTGAACCCGCTGGACGGGGCGCTGGTCGCGTTGAAGTCCATTCCGCGGGCGCAGCTGCACGTGTTCGGCGGCTGCGGGCACTGGGCGCAGCTGGAGAAGTTCCACGAGTTCAACCGGCTGGCGATCGACTTCCTGGCCGGCGTGAAGGAGAAGTGATGGGCATCCGCTCCCTCGGCTACCTCCGCATCGAGGCCACCGACGTCGCCGCCTGGCGCGAGTACGGGCTCAAGGTGCTCGGCATGGTGGAGGGGAAGGGCACCGACCCGAACTCGCTCTACCTGCGCATGGACGAATTCCCGGCCCGCCTGGTGATCGTGCCCGGCGAGCAGGACCGGCTGCAGGTCTCCGGCTGGGAGACCGCGAACGCCGAGGAGCTGCAGGACATCCGCGCCCGGCTGGACGCCGCGGGCGTGCCCTACAAGGAGGGCACCGCGGCCGAACTGGCCGACCGCAAGGTCTACGAGCTGATCCGGTTCGAGGACCCGAGCGGCAGCGTGCTCGAGGCGTTCCACGGGGTCGCGCTGGAGCACCGCAGGCTGGCCAGCCCGTACGGGCACCGCTTCGTCACCGAGGAGCAGGGGCTCGGGCACGTCGTGCTCAGCACCTCCGACGACAAGGCGGCGCTGGAGTTCTACCGCGACGTCCTCGGCTTCCGGCTGCGCGACTCCATGCGGCTCCCCCCGCAGATGGTCGGCCGCCCCGCCGACGGCGAACCCGCCTGGCTGCGCTTCCTCGGCTGCAACCCAAGGCACCACTCGCTCGCCTTCCTGCCGCAGCCGACCCCGAGCGGCATCGTGCACCTCATGCTCGAGGTGGAGAACGCCGACGACGTCGGGCTCGCGCTCGACCGCGCGCTGCGCAAGAAGGTCAAGATGTCGGCCACGCTCGGGCGGCACGTCAACGACAAGATGCTGTCCTTCTACATGAAGACACCCGGCGGCTTCGACATCGAATTCGGCTGCGAGGGGCTGGAAGTCGAGGACACCGACTGGATCGCGCGGGAATCCACCGCCGTCAGCCTGTGGGGGCACGACTTCACCGTCGGATTCCGCGAGCAATGAGCGAGTATCCGGAGATCGACGGCAGGGCGTTCCGGAACGTCCTCGGGCAGTTCTGCACCGGCATCACCGTGATCACCACCTTCGGTGCGGACGAGGCCCCGATCGGCTTCGCCTGCCAGTCCTTCGCCGCGCTCTCCCTCGACCCGCCGCTCGTCCTGTTCTGCCCGGGCAAGTCGTCCCGTTCGTGGGCGGCGATCGAGGAGCGCGGGCGGTTCGCGGTGAACGTGCTCGCCGAGGAGCAGCGGGAGCTCTGCGCCCGCTTCGGCTCCCGTGAACCGGACAAGTTCGCGGGGGCCGCATGGCACCGTTCTTCCCTGGAGCTGCCCGTCCTGGACGATGCGCTCGCGACCATCGAGTGCTCGGTGGATCGGGTGGTCGACGGTGGGGATCACTGGATCGTCATCGGGCGGGTGCTCTCGCTCGCCGAGGTGGGTGAGTCGGGGCGGCCGTTGCTGTTCTACCGGGGGCAGTACAGCGCTATCGAGCCGGACAAGACGGTGCCCGCGCCCTGGCGCGCGGATCTCGAGCACTTCCTCACCACTACGACGTTGGATACGTGGTTGTGAGCTTTTAGATATCGCGGATCAGCTCGGCGAAGGCGGAGAGTTCGTCGAGCTGGGCGTCGAGCGGGTTCAGGGAGGCGTTGACCACTATGCGGTCGACGCCTTCCGCCGTCAGTGCGGCTATGTCGTCGGGGGTGAGGGCGGTGGAGCCCCAGCGGGTGTATTCGAGGCGCGCGGGATCGCGGCCGGCGGCGGTGGCTTCGGCGCGGGCGAGGGTGATCTGGCGGGCGCGTTCGTCGGGGGTGCGGGTGCCGCCGGCGAAGTAGCCGTTCCCGCGGCGGCCCGCGCGGCGGGCGGCGGCCGGGCTGGAGCCGCCGATGTGGAGGGGGAACTCCGCTGTGGACGGCTTGGGATAGACGCACACCTCGGCGAAATCGAAGAACTCACCGTGGAATTCGACGCCGTCGGGACCGCCGGACCAGAGCAGGCGCAGCACGTCGAGCGCTTCGTCGGCGCGCCTGCCGCGGGTCGCGTAGTCGACGCCGAGCGCCGCCGCCTCGCCCGGCAGCCCACCGACGCCGACGGTCAGCAGCCGCAGCCTGCCCTTGGAGAGCAGGTCGAGGGTGGCGAGGCGCTTGGCAAGCAGGATCGGGTGGCGGTACGGGAGCAGCAGGACGCCGGTGCCGAGGAGCAGGCGGTCGGTGTGTGCGGCGGCGAAGGTCAGGATCTCGAGCGGGTCCGGGAAGGGGAGGGTGGTCGGCACCTCGCTGCCGCCGATGCGGGCGCCGGGGTACAGGGCGACGTGGTCGGGTACGTACAACCCCTCGAAACCGCATGCCTCGACGTGCCGGGCGAAGGTGACCAGGGCGTCCGGGTCGGCGCCGTGTATCGGCGTCGGGTAACTGACCGAGAACTTCATTCTCGCCACGGTAGTTCGTCAGTAAAGTGCTCAGTGGATGAGCGCTTATCTCGGGATCATGAGATGCATGGAGATCATCGAGTGCGCGGACGCCGCCGAGTGGGACCGCTGGCTGGCGGCGAATCACGAGCGGGCAGGCGAGGTGTGGGTGCGGATCGCGAAGAAGGGGGCGGCGCGGACGAGCGTCACGCTCACCGAGGCGCTGGACGGGGCGCTGTGCGTCGGCTGGATCGACAGCCATCGGCGGGCGGTCGACGCCGAGCACTACTTGCAGCGCTACTCGCCGCGCCGGGCGCGCAGCCCGTGGTCGGCGGTGAACGTGGCGAAGGCGGAGGCGTTGATCGCGGCCGGGAGGATGCGGGCCGCCGGGCACGCGGCGATCGAGGCGGCGCGGGCGGACGGGCGCTGGGCGGCGGCGTATCCCCCGCAGCGAAGTGGTGCGACGCATCCGGATCTGGTCGCCGCGCTCGCCGCCGATCCGGCTGCCCGGGCGCGATTCGACGCACTGGGGCGCAGTGCGCGCTACGGCTTCTCATTGCGGGTGACCAAAGCGCGAACCGACGCCGGGCGGGCGACTCAGGTGCGGAAGGTGCTCGCGGAATTACGGTCTTGACCGCTTCCGCCTACGCCCTGCCGTACAACTCATCGAGGCCGATCAACTCGACCTCACCACGGCTCTGCTCCTGCACCAGATCGTCGGTGAATCCGGCCCCGGAGAAGCAGAGCAGGCGGGTCGCCTCGGCGTCGTAGCGTCCCTGACGGCCGACGAGATCGCGGATGCGCCGAAGCCGATCCAGGTGCCCGAGCCCCATGACGTCGTTCCACTTCGCCTCGCCCAGCGCGAGCAGCGGCGCCCGGCTTCCGTCTGCATAACCGACCGCGACCACGTCCACCTCGTGCGTCGTCCGATCGACGGGGTCGTTGACGGTGCCCGCACACACCCGAACCGGCAGATCTGCCAGCCGCCGCTGATGCCCGTACAGCGCCGCCCACTCCCGGCACACCTGCTCGAAGTGCGGCCCGAGAACATTGCTCGTCCAGCGTTGCGCGGACCGTTCCCAGATGCGCTCGATGGCCGTCGCCGCGCTGAGCTGAGGCCAATAGGGCCGCATGATCGCGTGATAGAAGGTGAGGAGCGGTTCGGCGATTCGGAAATCGGTGCGGTTGGCGCGGAAGGCGTCGACTTCGCGGGTGATCAGGCCGGCATCCTCGAGCACCGTCAGCGGGTGCGCGAGCTCGTTCGACTTCCGGCCCACGTAGCCCGCGATACCGCCGCGGCCGCTGTTGCCGTTGGCGATCGCATTGAGTACCGAGTTGTAGATCGCGCCGTCGCGGAGGTCCGGTTCCTCGGCGAGCAGGTAGCGGGCTTCGAGGAACATCGGGCTGCCCGGGGAGAGGACCGCGCGGACGACCCAGTCATCGAAATCGTCGAGCCCGCGCGGGGCGTCGTAGCGGATCATCTCGGTGCGGTACGCGGGCGTGCCGCCGACCACCGCGTGCACGCGCAGCGCCAGCCGCGGGTCATCGATCTCCCAGAACCGCGCCGCCTCCCGATACCCGAGGGTGCGGATAGGCAGTTCGAGCGAGGCGCGGCCGCGCAGCGGGGCATTCCCGGACAGCAGTTTCCCCATGAACGACAGCGCCGAGCCGCACAGCAGCAGCCGGGTGCGGGACGAAGTGCGCTCGCTCCGCCGAGGGGCGTACGCGCCCTGGAGGATGGAGGGCAGTGCCGGGTTCACCCGCACCAGGTAGGGAAACTCATCGATCACCACCGGGACGGGCCGCTCCGCTCCCATCCTGAGCAGCACGTCGAGCACCTGCCCCCAGTCGGCGGGCGCGAACGGCACCACCGGCCGCAGGTGCCGGGTCAGCGCCTGCCCGATGGATGCCAGCGACTCGGCGTCGGTGGCTTCCTGCGCCGAGAAGTAGAAACCGCCCGCGCTCTCGCAGACCGCCTCCAGCAGGAAGCTCTTTCCCTGCCGCCGCCGGCCCGAGACGACGCCGAGCGAGGCTCCGCGGCTTTCGTCCGTGACGAAGCGGCGCAACGCGTCCCACTCGCGATCCCGATCGAAGACATCGGCTGGCTTTTCCACAGCGCCTCCCGGGAGAAGTACAGTTATGATAAGTATACTTCTCTCAGAAAGGCTCTGCTAGGGGCGCATTTCGAGCCACTGTGCGAACGTCTGAATTCCGCGATCGGCATCCGGCCCGGCTACCAGGGCTCCCTGCCGGAACGCACGTCCCGCCTTCCCCGGCAGCGGGAACCGCAGCACCCGATCGCCACGACCGGTGGCGGCGGCATAGCGGCGAATCATGTCGTCCAGCGGCAGCTCCTCCGGACCCCCGAGGTCTCGCACCCGACCCGCCGGCGCACCGACCGCCAGGTCGACCAGCCGCTCGGCCACCTCGCGCGCCGCGATCGGATTCACCCGCATGGCGGGGACCAGCGTCAGCGGGCCGACCCGCACCCCACCCTGCGGTTGTCCGGCGAACTCGTGGAACTGGGTGGCGCGCAGCAGCGTCCACGGCACCGGTCCACGCTCGACGGCGCGCTCCTGTGCCATCTTCCCGGTGTAGTAGCCGAACGGCACCGCATCGCTCCCGACGATGCCGAGCAGCACATGGTGCCGCACCCCCGCCGCCTGCTCCGCGCGGTGCAGGTTCGCGGTGACCTGCTCGAAGAACTCCGTCGCCGCCGGGGCCGATCGGGTGACCAGCGAGGTCAGATCGATCACCGCGTCGACTCCGGTCAGGTCCAGCCCCGCACCGGTGCGCAGGTCCACCCCGGTCGACCGAGCCAGCACCACCGCCTCGTGCCCGCGCTCGCGCAGCACCTCCACCACCGGCTTCCCCACAGTCCCGGTCCCACCTGCCACCGCGATCCTCATCGCCCGCTCCTTCGCTCGTCGGTTACCGGATAGACCAGGTAGGTCCGGGGAAGCTGACAGGGAACCCGTGAGGCGTGCGTCACGTCAGCAACCGTGAGAGATCCCGACTTCGCTGAACTCGAACTCGTCTGCCGGGGTGACGTGAACCGCGCGGCGCGCAGGTTCGTCACTCGCATCACCTCAACAGACCTTATATACGGTTGGCATAGCACATATATACTAAGGGTATGTCGAAGCTATTGATCGAGGTCGATGACGATGCCCTCGCGGAGGCGCAGCAACTGCTCGGAACCTCCACCAAGAAGGACACCGTGAATGCGGCTCTCGTGGAGGTCGCCCGACGGCTGAAGAGGGTGAAGGCGCTCAACGGCCTCGCCGAAATGGCCGAGCAGGGCGACTTCGACTCGCTGCTCGACAAGCGCGAGTACCGGCGGTGATCGGCTACCTGATCGATACCTCCGCCGCAGTTCGCCTGCTCACCGATCCGGCCGTGCGACGGACCTGGCACGAGACCGTCACCGCAGGCGTGGTCGCGCTGTGCGACACGGTCGAACTGGAACTGCTGTTCAGCGCCCGCTCGTTGACCGATCGGGTGCACAAGAAAGCCATGTTCGAGGATTTGTTCGGCTGGGTCGTCACTCCGGACAGTGCGTGGACCCGAGCCCACGAGGTGCAGCAGCGCCTGACCGAGGAGGGGCACCATCGCAGCGCGGGGGTCGCCGACCTACTCATCGCCGTGACCGCCGAGGCGAACGACGTCACCCTGCTGCACTACGACCGGGACTTCGAAACCGTGGCCAAGGTGACCGGACAACCCACACAGTGGATCGCCCCGCCGGGAGCGATCAGTTGAGCCGCCGGACGGTGGCGAAGATCTGCTGCGCCCGCGCGGGCGACAGCTCCCCCGCGACCCCGCGGTCGGCCCCGACGGTCAGCACCAGCAACTCCCGATCCAGGCGGAAGGCGAAGGTGTAGACGGAGAAGTCCGTAGGGCACACGGGGTCGTCGGGTTGGCGAGTTCCTGAAGTCTCGACGACGTGCCCCGCGAGCCCGCCGAGGGTGGTGAGCGGGACCGCGGGGGTGGCTCGGCGGCCCCAGCGGGAGCCGCGGTAGCCGATGTCGGCGGTGGCGGCGCCGACATCGATGGCGGCGGAGGCGGTGTCGGGGGTGCCGGTGCGGGCGACGAAGGCGAGGGCTCGGGTGGCGGTGCCGCAGTAGTCGTCGCCGTCGCTGGCGGGGCCGCGGCCGGTGATGCGGCCGCGCGCGCTCTCGTAGCCGCGGATGACGCCCTCGGGGCTGACGGTCCAGCTCAGCGGGACGTCGTAGGCGACGCCGCGGGAGGGCACCGCGACCCCCTGGAAGCCGGGCAGGATCGGGGCGGTGAGGCTGGGCGGCCTGAGCTGGGCGTGCTCGGGTTGCGGGAGGGAGCGCGGCGGCAGGTCGGCACGGTGGACCGGCGGGTCGGACTCCGGGAGCAGGTCGAAGAGGAACGCAAGGAAGGTGATGCCTGCGATGAGCAGCACCGCGCCGAAGACTCCGACCGGCCAGAGCGACGGCGGTTTGCGGTACTCGTCGAGCGGCCGCATGGGCGGCATATCGGCTGACATCGGCGACCCCTTCCGGCGTCGATCATGCCGGAAGGGACGAAACCGCTACGCGGACAACGATTACTCGAACCGCAGCCGGACGGAGCCGAGTCCGGCGAACTCGGCCAGAAAACTATCCCCCGGCCGCGCATCGATCGCCCGCGTGCAGGATCCGGGCAGCACGATATCCCCGGCCTTCAACCGCACCCCGAAGCCCGCAACCTTCCGCGCCAGCCACGCCACCGCGATCACCGGATCGCCGAGCACCGCGTCACTGCGCCCCTCCGCGACCACCTCACCGTTACGGGTGAGCACGGCGTCGATCGCCTTGATGTCGATGTCACCGGGCGCCACCCGCTCCGGCCCGAGCACGAACCCGGCGGAGGAGGCATTGTCGGAGATGGTGTCGCAGAGCCCGATCTTCCAGTCCCTGATCCGCGAGTCGATCAACTCGATGGCGGGAGCGAAGGCGGTGGTGGCGGCGAGGACGTCGGCCTCGGTGCACTCCTCGCCGGGGAGGTCGGCACCGAGCACGAAGCCGACCTCCACCTCGACCCGGGGGAAGAGGTAGTTCGCGGCGGGCACCGGGCGGTCCTCGAAGACCTCCATCTCGGCGAGCAGGTGGCCGTAGTCCGGCTCGTCGACGCCCATCATCTGCTGCATGGCCTTGGAGGAGAGCCCGACCTTGTGCCCGACCACCTTCGCGCCGTTCGACACCCGGTGCCTGATGTTCAGCAGCTGGATCTCGTAGGCGTCGACCACGTCGATCTCCGGGTGCCTGGCCACCAGCGGGTCGATCGCGACCCGTTCGCGCTCGGCGACCGCGAGTTCGTCGGCCAGCTCGATGCGTACCGCCTCGGAGAGCACCTATCGGATTCCTTCCACTATGTCCGCGCCCGCCACCGCCCGCCCGGCGCGGCGCCCGGAGAAGACGCAGTCGGCGAGCGAGAGCCCGCTCACGTAGGAGCGCGAGCAGATGCCGACGGCGGTGCGGCCCGCGGCGTAGAGACCGGGGATGTCGGCACCGTCGCGGTCGCGCACGGCCCCGGTCTCCTCGTTCACCACGACGCCGCCGAGCGTGAGCATCGGGCAGGGGTTGGTCAGGCTGGGTTTGATACCCACATCGAACAGCCAGAACGGGCCGGTGGCGCAGTTTTCGCGGAATTCGGCAGGCTTGCCGACGGGGTCGGGCGTGCCGTTCGCGATGGCGGCGTTGTGCGCCTCGACGGTGGCGCGCAGCCCGGCCGGGTCGATGCCCGCCTTCCTGGCCGCCTGCTCGATGGTCGGGGCCTTGACGGCCCGGCGGCGCACCGGTTCGAACTGGGCGCGCTGGAACCAGGCGCCTTCCCTGTGGATCTGCCCGAAGGCACGCCGCGCGACCGCGTCGTCGGCCAGCAGCCAGCCGAGCCCGCCGTGCTCGCGGACCAGTTTGCCGCCGACGGCCGCGCCGTAGCGGGTTTCGTCGATGACGCGGGTGCCCGCCGCGTCGACCAGCAATGCCCCCGCGAACGCGCTGGGCGGGAGCAGGAAGCGCCAGGCGGAGATGTTGTCCATGTGCGCGGTGACGGCGCCGGCCTCCTGCGCCATGCGGATGCCACTGCCGTCGTCGCCGGTGGTGCCGAGCGCGAGGCCGTGCCGGAACTCGGGGCCGTGCTCGAGCACCATCTCCCGGTTCGCGATGAAGCCGCCGGCACTCACGATCACGCCGCGCCTGGCAAGCACCCTCGTGGTGACGCCGTAGCGCTGCTCCAGCCGGGCCATCCGCTGTTCCATCGCCGTGCGCAGCGGCGGGTAGTAGATGCCCGGCTTGGCCGCGAGCGCCGCCATCCGCGCGAACTGGTCGCGCACGCGGCGGGGTGCGCTGTTCATGGTCACGCACTCGACGCCGATCACCGCGCCGGTGTCGTCGGTGAGCAGGGTCGTCGCGCGGGTGTAGGTCTCGAGCTGGATCCCGGCCTTGCGCATCGAGGCGAGCAGCCCGGTGGCGAACTTCTTCCCGGAGACCCCGCGCCCCTTCACCCGGTGCCCGCGCTGCGCGGGCGGGATGTCGGCGAAGGCGCCGGAGAGCTCGCTGCCGGAGTGGTAGAGGTACCAGTCGTCGTTCGGGTAGGAGGTCTTGTAGGGGCAGAGCGCGGGGTCGAAGGGGACGCCGTGCTCGATCAGCCAGTCGATCAGCGCGGGGCTCTCGTCGACGAACCGCCGCAGCGTCTCCGGCGCGACCGCGTCGCCGACCTCGCGCTGGAGATACGCGAGCATCCACGCCGGATCGTCGGTGACCCCGGCCGCGCGCTGGATGCTGGTGCCGCCGCCCGCGTAGACGATCCCGCCGGAGAGCGCCGCCGCCCCGCCGCCGGCGAACCGGTCGAGCGCGAGCACCTGCGCCCCCGCTGCCGCCGCCTCCAGCGCGGCGGCGGCGCCCGCGGCCCCGGCACCGATCACGACGACGTCGGCACTGCTATCCCAGACCATTCACACTCCGAACTGAAACGAGTTACCTGGTTGTTCTCGAGTCATCTGCCACTCGACATAGACCAAAGCCGCGTCCATTCTATAACGTGTTCTACATGAGCGATCGGGAATACGACGTGGTGGTGGTCGGCAGCGGCGCCGCCGGGATGACCGCGGCCCTCACCGCGGCACACCACGGACTCAGCGTGGTTGTCATCGAGAAGGCCGCGCACTACGGCGGGTCGACCGCGCGCTCCGGGGGCGGGGTGTGGATTCCGGGGAACAAGGCGCTGAAGGCGTCGGGGCGCCCGGACGACCGCGAGGAGGCCCGCACCTACCTGCACAGCATCATCGGCGAGGTGGTGCCGAAGGACCGGATCGACACCTACATCGACCGCGGCGCCGAGGCGTTCGACTTCGTGCTCGACCACACGCCGCTGAAGATGAACTGGGTGCCGGGGTACTCCGACTACTACCCCGAGGCGCCGGGCGGGACGGCCGAGGGGCGCTCCTGCGAGCCCAAGCCCTTCAACGCGAAGGTGCTCGGTGCCGAGCGTTTCAAGCTGGAGCCCAACTACAGCAAGGCGCCGCTGAACGTCGTGGTCACCCAGGCCGACTTCAAGCAGCTGAACCTGATCCGCAGGCATCCGCGCGGCATGCTGCGGGCCGCGAAGGTCGGGGCGCGCACCACGTGGGCGCGGCTCACCGGGAAGCACCTGCTCGGGATGGGTCAGGCGCTGGCCGCCGCCATCCGCAAGGGGCTGCTCGACGCGAACGTGCCGGTGCTCCTGGAGACGCCGCTGACCGGGCTCGTCGTGGAGAACGGCCGGGTGGTCGGGGTGGACGCCGAGCAGAACGGCGAGGCTGTGCGGTTCACCGCCAAGCGCGGCGTCGTGCTCGCGACCGGCGGGTTCGACCACAACGCGGAGATGCGCGCGAAGTACCAGCGCGCCCCGATCACCACCGACTGGACCACCGGCGCCCCCGCCAATACCGGCGACGGCCACCGCGCCGCGCTCGAGCTCGGCGCCGACACCGACATCATGGCCGACGCCTGGTGGGGCCCGACCATCTTCAAGGGCGGCAAGCCCTGGTTCTGCCTCTCCGAGCGGAACCTGCCCGGGTGCGTGATCGTGAACGATCGCGGCGAGCGGTTCGGCAACGAGTCGGCGCCGTACGTCGAGGCGGTGCACACCATGTACGGCGGCGAGTACGGCGAGGGCGACGGCCCCGGCGAGAACATTCCCGCCTGGCTCGTCTTCGACCAGCGCTACCGCAACCGCTACATCTTCGCCGGGCTGCAGCCGGGGCAGCGGATTCCCAAGCGCTGGCTGGAGAACGACTACATCGTCTCCGCGCCGACGCTGGCCGAGCTCGCCGAGAAGATCAAGGTGCCCGCCCACAAGCTGGCCGCCACCATCGAGCGGTTCAACGGATTCGCGAAGACCGGTGTCGACGAAGACTTCCACCGCGGGGACAGCGCCTACGACAAGTACTACGGCGATCCGACCGTCAAGCCGAACCCGTGCCTCGGCGCGCTGGAGGAGGGGCCGTTCTACGCGGTCGTCCTCGTGCCGGGCGACCTGGGCACCAAGGGTGGCGTCGTCACCGACACCGCTGCCCGGGTGCTGCGCGAGGATCAGAGCGTGATCGAGGGGTTGTACGCCTCCGGCAATGTGAGCGCGCCGGTCATGGGCCACACCTACGCCGGTCCCGGCGCCACCATCGGCCCCGCGTTGACCTTCGGATACCTGGCCGTCCTGGATATCGTCGAGCAGAAGGCCAAGGAGGTTCACTGATGCCCATCGACCTGGAACGCGCGCTCGGCGCCGAACTGCCCGGACGCTCGTTCTCCTGGACGCCGTCCGACGTACAGATCTATCACCTCGGGCTCGGCGCGGGCACGCGCTGGACCGACCCCGCGGAGCTGCGCTACCTGGACGACGTTTCGCCGCAGGTACTGCCCACCTTCGCGGCCGTCGCGCCGACCGTGCACGAGACCGAGCCGCCCAAGGTGAGTTACCCCGGGGTCGATATCGACCTGGCGAAGGTGGTGCACGCGCATCAGGAGATCGTGCTGCACCGGGCCATTCCGGCTTCCGGGAAAGCGACTCTGTCCGGTCGAGTGACCGAGGTGTGGGACAAAGGCTCCGCCGCTGTCGTTGTTCGCGAGCTGACCATTGTCGGCTCCGACGGGGAGCCGCTGTGGACCGATCGGTCCTCGATCTTCGCCAAGGGTGAGGGTGGGTTCGGCGGGGAGCGGGGGCCTTCGACCAAGGTCGAGATTCCCTCGTCCGCTCCGGATTTCGAGGAGTTGGTGCCGATTCTGCCGCAGCAGGCGCTGCTGTATCGGATGAGCGGGGATCGCAATCCGCTGCATTCGGATCCGGCGTTCGCGAAGGGGGCCGGGTTTCCGGCGCCGATCCTGCACGGGCTGTGCACGTACGGGATCACCTGCAAGACGGCGACGGATGCGCTTCTCGGGAGCGATGTTTCGAAGGTCGGCGGGTTCCGGGCGCGGTTCGCCGGGGTGGTCTTCCCGGGGGAGACGTTGCGGATTCGCGGGTGGAAGTCCGGCGATGTGGTCACGCTCGGGGTGACCGTGGTCGAGCGGGACGATGCGCCGGTGCTGGCGGATGTGGAGTTGCGGATCGCGGAATAGGTTTCGCCGCGCCTTGCGGACGCACTGTCGCCCGGGCGGCTGCGAAGGACGTTTCGGCCCGAGCATCGGTGCGGCGCGGGCGTAAGACCGCCACGACCAGCCGCCGACCTGCCATGATGGCCCGGTGCGGGTACTCGTGACCGGAGCGAACGGCTATCTCGGCCGGGCCGTCGTCGCAGCGCTGCGCGACCGCGGCCATGAACCCATTCCGATGGTTCGGGCGCCGGGCCGGGTCGGCGTACCCGGCCCGGTCCGGGTCGCCGACCTGCACGATCCCGGGTCACTCCGGGAAGCCGTCCGGGAGGTGGACGCGGTGTGCCACCTCGCCGGTCGCACCCGCGCCCGCGAGTCGCTCACCGACCCGCTCGGCTACTTCCGCACCAACGCGACCGGGACGCTCGCGCTACTCGACGCGATGACCTCGGTCGGCATCCGCCACATCGTCTTCGCCTCCACCGGCTCGGTGTACGGCACTCCGGACCGGCAGCCCATGACCGAGGAGCTGCCCGCGGCCCCGCCGCACCCCTACGCCGCCAGCAAACTCGCCGCCGAACTGGCGCTCGAATCGTTCGCCACCATCACCCTGCGGATGCTGAACATCGCCGGCGGCGCCGACCCTGACCCCACCCGCCTCCTCCCTCGCGCGCTCACCGCCGCCGGCTGCGGGACGCCGCTCACGGTGAACGGAGACGGGTCGGCGGTCCGCGACTATCTGCACATCGCCGACGCGGCGGATGCCTTCACCGCCGCTGTCGACCAGCTGCCCGCGGTCTCGCGCGCGGTGAAGTACAACGTCGGCAGTGGGGTGGGGAGCAGTGTGAAGGATGTCGTCGCCGCGGTGGAGCGCGTGACCGGGCTGCCGGTTTCGCTCGAGTACCGTCCGGCGGCGCCGGAACCGGCGGTCTCGATCAGCGATCCGTCGCGGGCAATCGCGGACCTGGGTTGGTCACCCCGCCGGTCGGAGCTCGAGGAGATCGTCCGGGATGCGTGGTCAGCGCAGGTCAGGACTCTCCGCTGAGCTCTGCCGAGCTTCATCGACCAACTGCTGCGCGGCGATGTCGGCGGGCCATTCGATGCGAAGGTCGATCGACGACGGGTCGACATCGTCCATGATGGCGAAGAGGTCGCGAGCCATATCGTCGACCTGTTGAAGGTCGAGTGCCTGGGTGACGCGAGCGACCTTGGGCACCTCGACGAGCCATGCGTCCTCGTCGCGCGAAACCCGCACGGTGTACGTCTTGCTCATCTCCACCATTCCTGAGCTTCGGTGCACAACTCGTCAATTGCGCGGGCCACCGTCACGGCGGAACGCGAAACCGAACTTCAACTGCTGTCGCTCCTGGCCGCGCTACCCCGCCGGCTTCCGCCCGCTCAGGGAAGGAGGTCGAAGTACTGCGGCCGGGCCTTCATCGCGTGGATGAGGAGTTCGCCGCCGCCGTCGAAGCGCAGGACCACCAATTCCAGGAGTCGACCGTTCGGGTCGAACCCCAACCGAAACTCGCGTGCGGGGTTCTCGTCGTCAAGATCTGCGACATAGACGTGGCGCTGCGCGGCGTAGAGGCCGTCCGCTTCTGCTATTCCATGCTTCAGGGCGGATTTGTGCGCCCTCACGCGACCTGGGTCCAGGCCCGCACCGCTTCTCGAATCGCCTCTGACCTGGAAACATGCTCCTGCTCTGCGCGAGCGTTCAGAGCCCGCAGCAAGGCCGCGTCCATCCGCACGGGCACCACAGCTCCCGGCCCGTCCCCGACCGTCGGCCGACCGCGTTTGCGCAGCTTCTCGGTGTCGTAGCCAGCTTCCGCCTCGTCTGCCCAGCCCTGGATCATCTGGTCGGTGACGGGCTCACCGCCGATCGTCTCATCAGTCATGCTCATTATTGTAATACGAAACTTTTCAGTCGAGAATTGCCGTGGCTTCGACCTCGACGAGAACATCCGGCTGGAACAGGTAGTCGACTCCGATCAGCGAGGCGGGCGGGAGGGGAAGGGGCAGGCCGATGTCGGCGGCGACGCGTTCGACGCCGGCCATGAAGTCGGTGATCTGCTCGGGTGCCCAGTGCGTCACGTAGAAGGTCAGGCGCAGGACATCGTCGAAGGTGGCGCCCGCGCCGGTCAGACCGATCGCGGTGTTGCGCAGCGCCTGCGCCACCTGACCGGCCAGGTCGCCGGGGGCCACCGGTGTGCCGTCGGCAAGGCGGGCGATCTGACCGCTGACGTGCACGTGCCGGGAGCCGGTGCCGACAGCGACGTGGTGATAGGGCGTCGGCTGCATCATGCCTTCGGGGGTGGAACGGATAACAGGCACGGTGTTCTCCTCTGGTTACTTCCGGACTAGGTATAACCTTGATACTTGGTATGTCCAGGACACTTCAAGGGAACGTAGTTTCATGACCGATACCTCCCACGCGACGGCCGAGTTCACCATCAGCGCGCCGCACCGCGAATTGCTGGACCAGGTGCTCGACAAGTGGTCGCTGGCGGTTCTGAACGAACTGTGCGAACGCCCCTGCCGGTTCAACACCCTGCGCCGCGCGATCCCGGCGGTCACGCAGAAATCGCTGACCGCGACGCTGCGCAAGCTCGAGCGCAACGGAATCGTCGAGCGGGTGCTGCTGAGTTCGCGGCCGGTCGCGGTGGAATATCGCATCACGCCGCTCGGGAAGACGCTGCGCCCGCCGATCGATGCGATTCTGCACTGGGCCACCAACCACATGACCGATATCGAGCGCGCCCGCGATCGCTTCGACAGCGCCGAGGAACTACCGGGGTAGGTGGCCGGGCGCGGCGGGGACCGGGATGTCGAACTGCCACGGGCCGGGCGGGCCGGGGCGGGCGGCGGCGCTCGTGTGCAGGGCCAGGTAGTCGGCGCGGGAGAGTTCGATGGCGCCGAGGGAGGTGAGGTGACCGGAGGCGACCTGGCAGTCGATGAGGTCGAAATCCCAGGCGGTGAGTTGGGCGCAGAGCCAGTAGAGCGCGATCTTGGAGGTGTCGCGAGCGCGGGAGAACATGGATTCGCCGGCGAAGGAGCGTCCGCACGCGACGCCGTAGAGGCCGCCGACGAGGTCGCCGTCGCGCCACACCTCGATCGAGTGCGCGTGGCCGAGGTGGTGCAGCCGGAGGTAGGCCGCGAGCATGTCCGAGCCGATCCAGGTCCCGGCGTCGTCGCCGCGGGGTTCGGCGCAGTTCGACATCACGTCGGTGAAGGCGCGATTCATGGTCACCGCGTAGTCGGCTCTCTCGACGGCTCGGCGATGCGACTTGGTGACGCGCAGGTCGGTCGGTATCAGGATGCTGCGTGGGTCCGGGCAGTACCAGTGGATCATTTCGCCGGGGTCGTACCAGGGGAAGATGCCCGAGGAGTAGGCGTTCAGCAGCCGCTGCGGAGACAGATCGCCGCCGAAGGCGATCAGCCCGGAGGGGTCGGCGAGTTCGACAGGTGGGAAGGGCTGGTCGGGATCGGCCAGGTACATCCGCATCAGGTCGGTAGCGTCCACCGGTGAGACGCTACCGACCTTCGCGAGGAGCCTCCTGCCGTCAGTTGGCCGAGGTGGCCAGCCGATCGGCGTAGGGGGCGACGAACTTTCCGACGATGGGCAGTTCCGCGCGGACGCCGCCGGTCTTGTTCGCCTGGACCATGGCCAGCACCCAGACGACGGCGGCGAAGACCGCGAGGGCGAATCCGGCGAGGCTGAAGACGATTCCCAGCGCGCCGAGGAGCGAGCCGAGGATGCTCAGGACGATATTGAGCACCGAGACCGCGCCGAAGAACACGATCGACTGCGCGGCGTGGAAGCGCACGTCGGGGTCGTTCTTGCCCACGAAGAGGAAGACGATTCCGGTGAGCCAGCCGAGGGCGTAGGAGAGGATCGCGCTGGTCTTCTTGTCCAGGCCGGTCTGCGGGTTGTTCTGGGGGAGCTGTGAAGATGTCATGCGGTAAGTAGATGCCGGGCGCGACACCTACCGATCCCAGGTTTCTCAGAACTCTCCGCTGAGTACGCCGCGCTTGAAGGCGGTCCATTCGCCAGCGGTGAAGTGGAGGGTTCCGGCGTCGGGGTTCTTGGAGTCGCGGACGTAGCGGTCGCCGTTCGGTGCCTCGGCCACCTCGACGCACTCGCCCTCGGCCTGGCTGTAGGTGCTCTTGCGGAAAGTCAGACCCGACGGCTCATGCTCCACGTTCGAACTCCCTCATCACCTGCCGCAGCAGTTGCCTACTCGCCGTCTCGTCCAGTGCAGCGTGTCTGATGCGGTCGTAGGCCTCATGGTACTTCGCGGTGTCCTCGGGCTTTTCGAGGTACATATTGCCGACCACCGCCTCCAGGTAGACAACCGGCGGTTCGACCGGCTCACCTGGGGCCGCATCGCCGAACCCAAGGATGACGAACGGTGGCATGGACACGCCGCCCGGGAACCCTGCGTCGAATGGCAGCACCCGCACCGAGACATTCGGCAACCGCCCGGGTACATCAGCCAGGTGCCGCAGCTGTTTGGCCATCACGCCAGGTGTGCCCGCCGGGCGACGCAGCGCCGTTTCGCCGACCACCACGTCCAGCTGCACCGGTTGGGTCCGTCGATTGATGATGGACTGCCGATGGATTCGGAACTCCACTCGCTGCTCCCGCTCGTCCGGTGTCAGGTCCGGTCGCGCTGCCCGGAGAAGTGACTGCACGTACTGGGGCGTCTGCAGCATTCCCGGAATCAGCTCCGGCTGGTACGAGAAAAGGTGAGTGGCAACCGACTCCAGGCCCACGTACACGTTGAAGCCGGGCGGGATCAGGTCACCGTACTGGTGGAACCAGCTCTTCGCGTTCCCCTGGCGGGCAAGCCCGACGAACGCCGTGGTCACCTCCTCAGGCACTCCGTAGACATCGCAGAGCGCTTCTACATCACGCGGACGAATGCGCGTCGTCTCCCCCGCTTCGATTCGTTGCAGCGCACTGGCACTCATCTCCACCAACCGCGCAGCTGCCGCTTGGGTCAAGCCGACCCGCGAACGCCATTCGCGGAGGTATCGACCGAGCTGTCGGCGCGGCAGTGTCGAGGCCGTCTGATCCATGAACTTCCCCCATTCCGGGTCCGCCGGTGCACCCACTTCGGGTGCAGCCCCCGACCCGCTACGAATACCTACTCCCACCTGCGACGGGCACGCCTCTGGGCCGACGAGCGAATCCGATCGGGCGCCCCGATTCGGCGAGACCATACTCTGCGGCCGATGTCTCATGGGCGAAATCGCAAGCCGGAGTGCGACGCTCCGGCAATCGCCAGTCGAGAGCGGGGTTTTGATGAACACCCGGATGCCGCCCTGGGGCACCACCCCGAAGCAACGCTGTGCGTACTACCGAAACGTGTGCGGCATACCCGCCTTCATCCCCCGGTGGTGTGTTCGGCAAATCCTTTGCACCCGGTACAGAGATTTCCGCGATCACTATGCCTGCCGGGCTCGGCGGTGCCGTCGCGGCTCGGCTGGAATCGATCGGCCAGGGCGCGCCTGTGTCGTGCTATCCGTCTTCCCGGCGGTGGATGTTCCTGACCGAGGTCGATCTGCCCGACGACCGCCCGCCTGCCGGACTGGCCGAAGTCAACGCCGGGATCGTCGCAGGCACGGATATTCCGCTCCCGTCTCCGGCGCTCCGGTGCGCAGCGGCACGGATCTGGATCGTGCCGCCGACCAGCACTTCGCTACCGTCGCGAAGCACGGTGATCGCCGCCCTCCGCCGGTGCGCGGCAGCGCGATGACCGCCCGCCCCGCTCCGGATCCGCTTCCGCTCCGAATCCCAGAGCTGATCCCACCGCCAGCAGATGCCCTGCAACCGCCGGAACTCGAATTGCTCGAGCGACTGGCTATCGCTGTCGCCCGCTGGGCCCAGACCTGACGATGCCGTCACCCCATCCACACGAGCCCGACGTGTGGCTCACCCTCCTGATCGGCGGGCTGGAGTTCCATTTCACCGCCTGCCTCACCGCCGCGCTGGTATTCGTCTGCGACCTCGAACACCACCGCCTCGCCGAAACGGTGCGGGTAAGACCGCACGGCCCGGCCAAAACACCGCGCCTACCGAACGAGCGCCTTTTCCTGGAGCCGTAATTCTCACCCCGCATCCGATCTACCGGGTTGGACAGCGGCGAGCGCGGCGTCCCAGGGAAAGGCACCTCCGCCGGGTGGATGGGGTTCGTAGCAGACGCGGATTCCGGATTCCCGGAGTTCGGCCAGGCTGCGGTGGAAAACGCGGTTCGCGGCGAGGACGGAATTGACGTAGGGCACGGTGACGATCGGTACTCCGAGGCCGGTGAGTTCCGCGAGTTTGATGAGGACGTAGGTATCGCCGATACCCGCGGCCCATTTGTTGATGGTGTTGTAGGTGGCGGGGGCGACGATGACGGCATCGGCGGGCGGGAGTGGAGGGTCGCCGGGGTTGCGGTGGGCGGTGCGCACCTCGTGGCCGGTGGTGGCTTCCAATTCAAGGATGTCGAGGAAGTGCTCGACGGCGGCGGGGGTGGCTATGCAGTGGACGGACCAGCCTTCGGCCTGCGCGGAGCGGACCATGTCCACGGCACGGTTGGCGGTGCCTGCGGCGCAGATGATCAGGTAGAGGGTGGGCACCGAGCGATCATGGCTCACCGGGAGTGCAGGGTGAACACGACCGAGTAGTCCACTCGACCGGGCGCGGTGGTGTGACCGTTCGTCGCGGTGAACGCGCAGTTGGCGACGAGCCGGTACTGCGTATCCACCTGGAGGTTCGGCACGACGGAGTGCCACTGATAGTCCGCGGGAATGGACGGGTGATGGTCGGCGTATCCGCGCTTCCCCTCGACATGGGCTCCGCAGGACATCGGCCCCTGCACGATCGCGCGCACGGAATCCGACAGCCGGAGGGACCAGAAGAGGCGAGGGTTCGCCGGGTCGTATACGGCGTCGGCGGTGAAGATCCCGTGGTCGCCGCTGTATCGGTGTGCGGTGTTCGATGGAGTGAAATCGGCCTGTCCGGGCTTCGCGGATGCCGGGCCCGCGGTCAGGACTGCCAGGATGCAGGCGATGACAGCCGAATGCGTGTAGCGCGACACGAGAACTCCCCCTGAGGCGTGTGGTCGACTTCGACGTCGACCGGCAGACCTGCGGCGATGTCGGTCACCGAGGCATTGTCGAAGGCGGAGAAGTGGAACCACACGAGCGTTTCACCGATTCGGATGACGCCCGTTCCCGTCGCTGGGTTCCAGCGGTGGATTGTGCCCCTGTCCATTTCCCCTCCCGGGTTCATCATCTCTCAGTGGCGCTCAGCGCGTCGGTGGATTCCCGATGACACCCTAGGCCGCTCAGGGCTCGGAGTGGGCCTCCACCGTGGTGGGGGCCGGGGTTGGCTCGGCGGCTGGAGCCGGGGCCGGGTCAGGTCGGGAACCGTTGCGGCGCACGGCTACTCCGAGCAGTACGAGCGCACAGAGGACCAGAACGAGGACCGGGGCGGCGAGGGGGGCGTAGGGGAGGTCGATGGGGACGCTTGCGACCAGGACGGCGCAGCCGGAGAAGAAGAGGGCGCCGACTACGGAGGGGATGGTGGTGGGGACTACCCCGGACGGGGCGGTGACGGTCGCGCTGAGCAGCAGGTAGGTGGTGGCGACCAGACCGGCGGCGGTGCAGACGACCAGGTCGACGTCGGCGACGGCAATGAGGCCGACGACGACGAGGACCGCGGCGACGGCGGCGATCCGGAACCACAGGCCGATGGCGGCCAAGAGCAGGACAACCAGAGCGAACCACGGCTCGACCACCCAGACGGCAACGGCGAGCAGCACCCCGGAGAGCGCGGCGAGGAAGCGCTTCATCGGCGGGCTCGAATCATGCGGCGGTGCTCGGGGATCAACTTCATGACCTGGTCGAGCCGGGCGTCCTCGGGCCAGCCGACGATGTCGACGCCGACCGTCCCCATGTCCCGGTACATGGCGGTCCGCTCCAACTGCCACATCTTGCTGAGCGTCGGATCGAGCCCCGCGCTGAAGGGCGTGCCGCGCAACACGTCGACCACGATCACCACGTGCCCGCGTTTGCGGAGATCGATCAGCGCCAAAGCGAATTGGGTGTCGAGCAGAGTGGAAAAGGCGACGATGATCGCGCCGAGCGGAACTGCCGCGTGCGGAGCGAGGGTGCCGGTGGTGGGGATGTGCTCGTCGCCGACATCCAGCACGGTGTCGACGATCCGATAGAACTGGCGGCGGCCGATATCGGGCCGCAACCAGCGCGGGGTTTCGCCTAGGCAGACGACGGCGGTGCGGTCACCGGCTTGCAGGGTGGATTGCACGACCTGGGCGGCGCCGCGCACGGACAATTCGAGCGAGTCGGTGGCGGGGCCCGGCGCCTGCTGGGAGGTGTCGACCAGGACGACGACGTCGGCGGAGCGATTCGTGAACCGCTCGGTGACGTAGAGCTTCCCGCGCCGCGCACTCACCGGCCAGTTCACCAGCCGCAGCTGATCACCCGGCGCGTAGGCGCGAATATCGGCGTACTCCACACCCGGCCCGTGCTTCCGGGTCAGATGCACGCCGAGCCGCTCCGGCATATCGATGCGCGGCAGCGTGAGCCGCTGCGGATCGGTGATCGGGTACACATACAGCTGCCCGGCGGGCAGCACAGCGGTAGCCACGGCAAGCCCCGCCGGACTCAGCGCGGAAACGCGGACAGCGGCGGGATACCGCCCCCACCGCTGCGCGGAGAGCGCGAGTTTCAACCCGGCCGGGGCGAGCCCGGAGTCCGAGCTCTCCTCGACGTGAATGGCAAGCCCACCCAGCGGCTCCGGCACCATCCGGAGCAGCGCGTGCCCGTCGTCAACGAAGGCGGCGACGGAGAACGTCACCTCCTCGGTCTCGAAACACCGCAGAGTCCCGGACCCGTCCACCTGGATACGGGTCCGCGACTGCTGCCACGGCGCGGTGATCAGCACCCCGATCATCGGCGCCGCGAAAACAACCAACTGCCACCGCTGCAGCACCAGCGCGAGCAGCAGCGCGCCCCCGGCGACGGCGAGCAGCATGAACACCAGCGGAGCGGGCCGCCACCGCAGCTCCGCCTCGACGGTGGCGCCCGCGTCCCGATGCCTCATGAGTTCGTGGCGCGCGGCACCGGAAGCCGGCGTAGCAGTTCGGAGATCACATCCTCGCCACGGATGCGCCGCACCCACATCTCGGGCCGCAGCGTGATCCGGTGCGCCATGGCGGAGACGGCCAGTGCCTTGATGTCCTCCGGGATGACGTAGTCGCGGCCGAGCAGCAGCGCCCTCGACCGGGACATCTGGACCAGGTCGAGTTCGGCGCGCGGGCTGGCGCCCACCTCGACCTGCGGGTGCGCGCGGGTGGCGGCGGCCAGCGCGACGACGTAGCTGACCACGTCGGGATGCACGGTCACGTACTCCACCGACTGCCGCATCTCCAGCAGCCCCTGGGCATCCACGACCTGCCCGACCTGCGCCGGCACCGACCCGCGCTCCAACCGGCGCCGGATCATCTGGGTCTCGTCGTGCTCGGAGAGGTAGCCGAGCCGGAGCTGGATGGCGAACCGGTCCAGCTGGGCCTCGGGCAGCGGGTAGGTGCCCTCGTACTCGATGGGGTTGTCGGTGGCGAGCACGATGAACGGGTCGGGCAGCGGGAAGGTCTCGCCGTCGATGCTCACCTGTCCCTCTGCCATCGCCTCCAGCAGCGCGGCCTGGGTTTTCGGCGGGGTGCGGTTGATCTCGTCGGCGAGCAGCATGTTGGTGAAGATCGGGCCGCGGCGGAAGTTGAAGCGGCCGGTGTTCATGTCGTAGATGGTGGAGCCGAGCAGGTCGGCGGGGAGCAGGTCGGGGGTGAACTGCACCCGGGTGAAGTTCAGCCCCAGCGCGGCGGCGAACGATCTGGCGATGAGCGTCTTGCCCAAGCCGGGCAGGTCCTCGATCAGTACGTGGCCGCCCGCGAGCACAGCCACCAGAATCAGCTGCAATTCGTCGCGTTTACCCACCACCACCCGCGACATCTCGCGGAGGATGGCCTCGCTGCGGTGGACGGTAGCGTCCATCGGCATGGTCATGTGAACACCCGCATTTCCCTCGACCCCATTGTCACAACCGCTGCAATCGGCGCAGGATCTCGTCCAGCGCCGCCCGCCCGGGCGCGCGACCGACATGGTCGCGAGTCGCCGAATCGGTCGGGTCCACCCATCGCCACAGCTCCGGACCGAACTGCTGCAATCCCGCAGCCTCGGTGGCTCTCCGGTTCTTGGCGATCCGCAGCCCGGTGGAGAGTTCGAACTCCTTGGCCAGCATGGGACGCAGGTGCTTGTCCCAGTCGGCCCTTGTCCCGTCGGCGCGGTCGGCGAGCACGGTCGCCCGCGCGTGCCAGCGCTCCAGCATCTCGGCCGGGCCGTTCTCCATCTCGTCCGGCGGCAGCGCCGGTTCGCTGAACGGTTGCCGCTCGCTCAGCCACCACCTGGCCAGCATCCACAGCACCAGCGCCAGCGGGATCGCCGCGACGATCAGCGCCTGCCCGCGGGCTACCCGGAAGGCGATCAGCTCGACGACGAGGACGAAAACCGCGCCCGCCGCCACCGCACCAGCACGGTTCATGCCATCTCCCCCTGCAGGTCGGCCAGGACGACCCGGAGCAGCTGCTCGGCGCGCATGCGCTGCCACTCCAGCATGGAGTGCGGGCTGAACCGCGCCTCCTCGAACATGGCGACCAGCTCGCGGGCCGACGCGTCGCGCAGCGCGCCGTGCTCGAAGGCGCGCGCCAGCACCTCCATGGGGGTGTCGGAGGCGAGCGGGGCGGCGGCGCGGTCGGCGGAGAGGCCGCGCTCCATCGCCACGTAGCAGGCGATGATGGCGGTGCGGGCGTCCTGGCCGGGGGCGTTCATGGCGGCCAGCCCCATCTCGGCGGCGCGGGCCAGCGAGTCGATGGTGTTCGGCGTCTCCGGCTCCGGCGGCGCCACGATCACCCGCCTGCGGGCCTGCGGGCCGGAGAAGAGCACCACGATCAGCCCGATCAGCGCGGCGCCGAGCAACACGGCGGCGGTGACGGCGGTGAGCAGCAGCGCGGTGCCGTCCAGGCCGAGCGGTGCCGAGCCGGGGTCGGGGGGCGGGGCGTCGGTGGTGAGCGGGGCGGTGCCGGTCGGCGACGGCGGCAGCACGACGGGGCCGGGCTCCTCCTCCGGCGCGGTGGCGCGCAGCAGGTAGGCCACCGATCCGACCGCGAGCGACATGGCGAGCAGCGCCAGCCCGGCGACCACGAGCACCCCGATCGGCCCCAGCTTGCCGAGCTCGCGCTCCACGTCGCGCTCGGGCTCGGGCACTGCGAGCGGCAGCCGGTGCCTGGAGGCGATCACCCCGGCGGTCAGGATCACCACCGAGACGGTGAGCAGCACCGGCATGAGCGCGAGGGTGAGCGCGGACGGCGCGCCCGGCTCCGGCGGACGCGCCGCCTCGGCACCAGGCAGGTGGCCGCGGAGCGCGACGACGGTACAGCAGAGCAGCGCGATCGATACGACCACGCGTGCGATCGGCGCTCGCGCCCTTGCCACGTTCAGTTCACCAACCCCGATCACACCGAATTCGCCCACATAGTTACATGCCGGGTGGTCCGCTCGAGTCCGAATCGGTGACATCCGGAGGGCTCACAAACCGCTCTCACCAGCGATCTTGCGGACTGGTCGGGTTCGGCCACAAACCGCACCGGCGTCTTCTGTGGAATCTCACTCCACTGTCTCAGGAGGCTGGAACAGGTGTCAGTTCGCCGAGTCTGCTGAGCATGCGGGCCAGGCCGGGGATCGGACCGGCGTCCGCGGCGAGTTCGGCGGGCGGGACGGTCGCCTCGACGGTCAGGTGCGCGCCCGCGTCGTGCAGCACGTCGACGAAGGTGACCAGGCGCGCGGCCCAGGTCGGCGGCACCAGGCGCAGCGGGGGGAGGCCGGTGAGCGTGATGCGCGGATGGGCCGCGACCAGGGCGAGGTAGTCGGCGGCGGCACCGGCGTCGCCGCAGACGGCGGTGAAGGTCAGGGCGACGCCGTCGTCGGTGGGGACCGGGCGAAGGGCGCGGCGGAGCGGGCGGCCGGGCGACGGCAGTTCGGGCAGGACGCCGGTGACGAGGTAGCTGCCGCCGGCGAATCCGCCGGTGGCGCGGTGGCCGCCGGAGCGGTAGTCGCGCGGGCCGTCCACGGCGAGCACGGTGAGGCGTTCGGTGATGAGCGCGATGGTCGGCTCGAACCCCTCGTGGAAGATCGGGTCAGGCAGCAGTTCGGCCGGGGGCTGGTTCGCTGTGACGATTACCAGGACGCGGCGGGTGAAGAGCACGTCGAGCAGGCGGGCGATGAGCATGCCGTCACCGACGTCGTGCACGTGGAACTCGTCGAAGCAGAGCAGGTCGACGTCGCCGACCACCATGTCGACCGCGGTGCGCATGGAGCCGGTGATCCGGACGGCGGCGCTCAGCTCGGCGAAGAAGCGGTGGAAGTGCAGCCGCGCCTTGTGCTTCGAGGAGGTGGCGGCGAAGAAGCGGTCCATGAGCATGGTCTTGCCGCGGCCGGGGCGGCCGTGCAGGTAGACGCCCGCCGGGCGGGGGCCGCCGGGTTTGCGCACGCGACCGCGGCGGTCGAGCAGGGCGTCGAGGGCATCGGCGGCCGCACGCTGCGCGGGGTCGAGCGTCGGTTCGGGCATCGCTTCCGGTTCTAACGCATCGGGGCAGCTGACCGCTACTCCGTCCAGCCGTATTCGCTGTAGGGAACGCCCGCGCGCCAGCCGGCGATGCCGAGCGCCGGGTAGCGGATGAGGTCGTCCGGGAGGGCGTCGAGCGGGAACCAGCGGAGTTCGTAGCTCTTGTCCGGTTCGCGGTTCTCCGGGGTGCCGGACCAGCGCTCGGTGTGGAAGAAGAGGCCGAGGCGGGAATCCCCTGTCGGGCTCACCACGTGCGCGGTGTGCACCAGGCGCAGGTCGGCGGGGTCGATCTCGACCCCGGTCTCCTCGGCCGCCTCCCTGGCCGCACCGCGCGCCGCGGGCTCGCCCGCCTCGAGTTTGCCCGCGGGCAGGTGCCAGCGGGCGTCGAACTCGTCGCCGCTGCGGCGCAGGCTCAGCAGGATCTCGTCCTGCCTGGTGAGCAGGGTGTGCACGTCGATCAGGTGCCGGGTGATCACCCCGGCAACCTACGCCGCGCTGAGGATCAGCCCCGAGGTCGGCACCCCTGTGCCAGCGGTGACCAGGACGTTTCGCACATCCGGCACCTGGTTCACCGAGGTGCCCCGCAGCTGCCGCACCCCCTCGGCGATCCCGTTCATCCCGTGGATGTACGCCTCCCCCAACTGCCCGCCGTGCGTGTTCAACGGCAATCGCCCGCCGAGCTCGATCGCACCGTCGGCGATGAAGTCCCGCGCCTCCCCGCGCCCGCAGAACCCCAGCTCCTCCAGCTGCATGAGCACGAACGGCGTGAAGTGGTCGTAGAGCACCGCCGTCTGGATATCGTCCGGGCGAAGCCCGCTCTGCGCCCAGAGCTGGTCGCCGACCAGCCCCATCTCCGGCAGCCCGGTGAGCGCGTCCCGGTAGTAGCTGGTCATCACGTACTGGTCGGCGCCGCTCCCCTGGGCGGCGGCGGTGATCACCGCGGCCGGGTTGGGCAGCGTCTTCGCCCGCTCGGCGCTGACGATCACCAGCGCGACCCCGCCGTCCGATTCCTGGCAGCAGTCGAGCAGGTGCAGCGGCTCGGCGATCCAGCGCGAGTTCTGGTGGTCGTCCAGCGTGATCGGCTTGCCGTGGAAGAAGGCGTTCGGGTTCACCGCCGCGTGCTTGCGGTCGGCCACCGCGACCCGCCCGAAGTCCGCGCTGGTCGCCCCGTACACGTGCATGTACCGCCGCGCCACCATGGCGACCTGCGCCGCCGGGGTGCCGAGCCCGTGCGGGTACGACCACCCGGCGTCGATCCCGGACGACGTCGGCGCCGCCGCCAGCGAGCTGGAGAACTGCCCGAACCGCGACACCGAGCGCTCGTTGAAGGCCCGGTACGCCACCACCACGTCGGCCACCCCGGTCGCCACCGCCATGGCCGCCTGCTGCACCGTGGCGCAGGCCGCGCCGCCGCCGTAGCCGATGTGGCTGAAGAAGGTGAGCCGCGGGATCCCGACCGCCCGCGCCACCGCCACCTGCAGATTGGTGTCCATGGTGAAGGTGGTGAGGCCGTCGACGTCGGCGGGGGTGAGCCCGGCGTCGGCGAGCGCGGCGGTCACCGCCTCTGCGGCCAAGCGCAGCTCGCTGCGGCCGGACTCCTTGGAGAAGTCGGTGGCGCCGATCCCGGCGATCGCGGCCTTCCCTGACAAGCCGCTCATGCCGGATTCCCCTTCGTGATGACGACCTTCGCCGTGATGTGATCGCCGAGGGAGTCGCTGCCGGTCACCGCGAGGTGCACGTCGTCGCCGTCGACCGCGGTGACCTCGCCGCGCAGGGTCAGGGTGTCGCCCGCGTACAGCGGGACGCCGAGCCGCAGCTTGATGGAGCGCACGATGGCCTCCGGCCCGGCCCAGTCGGTGACGAAGCGCTGCACCAGCCCGGTGTCGGTGAGGATATTGACGAAGATGTCCTTCGACCCGCGCGCCACCGCCTTGTCCCGGTCGTGGTGCACGTCCTGGAAATCACGGGTGGCCAACGCGGTGCTGATCACGAAGGTGGGGTCGGCGTGGATCGCCAGCTCCGGCAGCACGGTACCGACTTCGACGCTCACGAGAGCACCTGCCAGTACGGGAGCACGGTGTCGTCGTCGAGCTGCTCGAAGCCCGCCTCGACCTTCAGGTCCACGGTCACCCGATCCGGTTCGATGCCGCGCAGTTCGCCGAGCATCCGCACCCCTTCCTCCAGCTCGACCAGCGCCACCACGAAGGGCAGCGTCCGGCCGGGCACCTTGGGCGCGTGGTGCACGACGTAGCTGAACACCGTGCCGCGGCCACTCGCCACCACGTAGTCGACCGGTTCGGTCTTGTCCTGCCAGATGGCGGGGATCGGCGGGTGCTGCAGCGTGCCGTCCGGCTTCCGCTGGATCCGCAGCTCGCCCGCTTTCGTTCCGGCCCAGAAGAACTCGGTGTCCTGGGAGACCAGCGGCTTCACCCGCTGCCCCTCGTCGACGGCCGGTTTCGCCGCTCCCGGCGCGAATTTCAGCAGCCGCCAGAGCATTTCGGTGACAACCTCGTCGCCCACCCGCCAGGTGATGGTGTAGGTGAGGAACCAGCCGTCGCCGAGCCCGGTGCGCTTCGGGCCGACCACCTCGTCCAGCCTGCTGGTGACGGTCACCTGCTCACCGGGGACCAGGTAGCGGTGGTAGGTCTGCTCGCAGTTGGTGGCGACGACAGAGGTGAAGCCTGCGGCGTCGAGCAGTTCGTTGGTGGCCGTCATCGGGTCGTCGGCCGGGCGGTCGCCGGTCAGCCCGAGCATGGTCCAGACCTGGGCCATGGCGGGCGGGGCGACGATGCCGGGGTGCCCGGCGGCGCGGGCGGCCGCGTCGTCGACGTAGATCGGGTTGCGGTCGCCGAGCGCCTCGACCCAGTTGTTGATCATCGGCCGGTTCACCGGGTCGCGCCCGGCCCGCGGCGACGACTCGCCCCTGGCCCTGATCTCCTCGGCGGCGGCACGGATTGCCTCCGGAGTACTCACGCAGCTTCCCTTCGTTACCGGGGCACCCGGGGCAGCTTCAGCCCCGAGGAGGCGACGAGTTCGCGCATGACCTCGTTGACGCCACCGCCGAAGGTCACCACCAGGTTCTGTTTGGTCCGCCGGTCCAGCCAGGTGAGCAGCTCGGCGGTCTCCGGCTCGGCCGGGTCGCCGTGGCCGCCGACGATCTCCTCGGCCAGCCTGCCCGCCTCCTGCAGCGCCTCGGTGGAGTACACCTTGGTGGCCGAGGCGTCGGCGATCACGTCGTTGGGGTCTGCGTCCGCGCGGTCGGCGGAGGCCGCGACCTGCCAGTTCAGCAGCTCGTTGAGCCGCGCCATGGCGTGCATCCGGCCCAGCGAGCGCTGCACGTCCGGCTTGCCGAGCACGCCGCGCGGCCGCGCCCAGTCGCGCACCCGGTCGTAGAGCTGCTCGATCTTGCCGGACGGCCCGAGCCCGACCCGCTCGTGGTTGAGCTGGGTGGTGATCAGCCGCCAGCCCCGGTCCACCTCGCCGACCAGCATCCCGGCCGGAACCCGGACATTGTCGAAGTAGGTGGCGTTGGTGTGGTGCGCGCCGTCGCTGGTGATGATCGGCGTCCACGAGTAGCCGGGGTCGGTGGTGTCGACGATCAGGATCGTGATGCCGCGGTGCCGCGACTCCTGGCTGCCGGTGCGGGCGGCCAGCCAGATGAAGTCGGCCTCGTGCGCGCCGGTGGTGAAGACCTTCTGGCCGTTCACGACCCAGTCGCCGGTGGCCTCGTCGCGGACCGCGCCGGTGCGCAGCGCCGCGAGGTCGGTGCCCGCGTCCGGCTCGGAGTAGCCGATGGCGAAGTGGATGTCGCCGGAGAGGATGCCGGGCAGAAACTTCTGCTTCTGCTCCTCGGTGCCGTAGCTCTGCAGCGTCGGGCCGACGGTGAGCAGCGTGACCAGCGGCAGCGGCACGTCGGCGCGCACGGCTTCGTTGTAGAAGATCTGCTGTTCGACGGCGCCGAAGCCGCCGCCGCCGTACTCCTTGGGCCAGCCGACGCCAAGCCGGCCGTCCCGGCCCATCCGGCGCACGACGGCGCGGTAGGCGTCGCCGTGCCGATTCACCGCCATCTCGGCGTGCTCCTGCGGCGTCACCAGATCGGCGAAGTACGCGCGCAGTTCGGCGCGCAGCCTGCGTTGCTCGATGGTCAGGTCGATGTACATCTGGCCCCCAATCGCTCGAGACGGAAGGACGCGCCGCCGAGCCAGCGGGCAAGGTCCTTGGCCTGTGAGTAGTAGCGGTGCATGGGATGGGTGATGTCCACGCCGAGCCCGCCGTGCAGGTGGTGACACTTCTGCATGGCGGCGGGCAGCTCGGACGCGACCGTGTACGCGAGCACCTCCAGGTCGTCGTCGATCCGCTCCAGGTGCTCCGGGCTCGAATCGTCCTGGGCCAGCGCCCAGTTGGCCGACTGCGCGGCGGCGCCGACGGTGCGCGAGACCACGTACAGATCGGCGATCTGCTGGGCAACGGCCTGGAACTGGGCCAGCGGCCTGCCGAACTGGTGCCGCACCCGGACGTGCTCCGCGGTGAGCGCGAGCGCGCCGCGCAGCAACCCGTCGGTCACCGAGCCGATGGCGGCCACCGCGGCCCGGTGCAGCACCGGCAGCGGCAGCGCGAGCAGCTGCGCCGCGGGGATGGTGACGCCGGTCAGCCGGACCGTCGCCTCCGGGTTGCCGCCGGAGGCCGGGCTCGGGGTCAGCTCCAGGCCGGGGGTGCCCGCCTCGACCAGCGCGACCCCGGCGTCGGTGGGGATCAGCAGCCAGCGCGCCTCCGCCGCATAGGGCACCGCCACCTTGTGCCCGGTGAGCACCACCGAGCCGCCCTCGGCCACCGCGCTGGTCTCCGGCTGCACGGTGAACGGCGCCGCCTGTTCGCTGAGCGCGGCGGTGAGCACCGCGCCATCGGCGACCGCGCCGAAGACCCGCTCCGCCAGCTCGTCCGGCAGGACGTCGAGCAGCGGCACGACGCCGAAGCCGAGCGTCGGCAGCGCCGGTACCGCGACCGCGTCGGTGGACAGCTCGGTGAGCAGCACCGACACCTCGGCAAGCCCCATGCCCGCGCCGCCGAGCTTCTCCGGCAGCGGCACCGCGAGCAGGCCGGAATCGACCAGCCGCGGCCACAGCTCGAAGTCCCGCGCCGCGTTGCGCTCCAGCAGGCTCACGACCACCTCGGCGATCGCGTCCTGACTCTCGTCCCTGGTGAAATCCACGTTCGTCCCCGTCCCTACGTCTGCTCTCTCGGCAGCCCGAGGATCCGCTCACCGGCGACGGTCAGCAGGATCTGCTCGGTGCCGCCCGCGATGGACAGGCACCGGGTGAGCAGGAACTCCTTGACCTCAGCGGTCTCCTGCGCGCCGACCGTGCCCGCCACCTCGACCGCGAACTCCGCGACCGCCTGGCGATGCCGTACACCCACCAGTTTGCGCACACTGCTCTGCGCCGACGGGTCGGAACCGGTGAGCATGCGCACGGCGGCGTGCTGTTCCAGCAGCAATCCGGCGATCGCGTCCGAGATCAGCGCGCCCAGTTTGTCGTTGCGCAACTCCGCGCCGGGGCCGGTCGCCGGGAGCTTGGCGACCAGCTCCTCCAGCGCGGCGCCGATTCCGCTGCCGCTCATGGCGACCCGCTCGGCGGCGAGCGTGGCGCGGGTGATCTTCCAGCCGTTGTTCAGGTCGCCGACCAGGCCGTCGTCCGGGACGAAGACATCGTCCAGGAAGACCTCGCTGAACCGCGCCTCGCCGGTGATCTGCACCAGCGGGCGGATCTCCAGGCCTGGCGTGTCCATCTTCAGCACGAAGTACGAGATGCCTTTGTGCTTGGGGGCCTCCGGGTCGGTGCGGGCCAGGCAGATGGCCCAGTTCGCCCGGTCCGCGAGCGAGGTCCAGACCTTCTGGCCGCGCAGGAGCCAGCCGCCATCGGTGCGCTTGGCGGTGGTGCGCAGGGCGGCCAGGTCCGAGCCCGCCTCCGGCTCGCTGAAGAGCTGGCACCAGACGATCTCGCCGCGCAGCGTTGGCCAGGCGAACTGTTCGACCTGCTCGGGGGAGCCGTGCTGGAGCAGGGTGGGGACGGCCCAGCCGCCGATGGTGAGGTCGGGGACGGCGACGCCTGCGCGGCGCAGCTCCTCCGAGATCATCAGGCCGGTCATGGGGTTCGCGGCGCGGCCGTACGGGCGCGGCCAGTGCGGCATGATCATGCCCGCCTCGGCCAGCGCCGCGCGCTGCTCGTCCGCGGGGAGCGCCGCGATGGCGGCTACTTCTGCGGCGAGTTCGCTGCCGACCGCGGCGATCTCGCCCTCCGCGGCCGGGTGACCAGCGTCGGCGGCCGCGCCCGACCCGGCGGCGCTCCCACCGGATGCGGCCGTGCTCGCACCGGATGCGGCCGCGGGGCCGCCGGCGACGGTGCCGGGTCCGACCGCTTCGGCAAGCACTCCGTCCGCGGCGAGGATCCGCTCGGCGCCGGTAGTGCGGCGGTGCCCGGCGCGGGTCAGCTCGGTGACCCGGGCGCGCCAGCGCTCGCCACCGCCGAGCAACTGCTTGAGCAGCAGCGCGCGGCGCAGGTAGAAGTGCGCGTCGTGCTCCCAGGTGAAGCCGATCCCGCCGAGCACCTGGATGCAGTCCTTGGCCGTCTGCACGGCGGCGTCCAGCGAGATGGCGCCCGCGATGGCGGCCGCGATCGGCAGCTCGGCCCCGCCCTCGTCCACCGCGGCGGCGGCGTCGGCGGCGACCGCGCGGATCAGCTCGGTGCGGCAGAGCATCCACGCGCAGATGTGCTTGACCGCCTGGAACGACCCGATCTGCCTGCCGAACTGGGTGCGCGTCCGCGCGTAGTCGGCGGCGGTCTCCAGGCACCAGCCGGTGATCCCGGCCAGCTCGGCCGTCGCCAGCGCGAGCACCAGGTCGCCGACCGCGTACGGCGAGCGGAAGACCCGCTCGGCGGGGACCGCGACCTCGGTGAGGTACACCCGCGCCAGCGGCGAGCCGGGGTCGGCGGAGTCGAGCGGCTCGATCCGCAACCCTTCGGTGTCCGGCGGGAGCAGCACCCAGCGCGTGCCGTCGTCGGCGGCGACCGGCAGCAACACGGCGGCATCCGGGGTGGCGCCGAGCACCGTCTCCCAGACCCCGCTGAGCGGGGCGCCGCCGGGGGCGGCGGGTAGGCTCTGCTCCGCGCCGCCGATGCCGTCGAGCGCCAGTCCGCAGGGCAGCTCCTCGTCGAGCGCGCCGACGGTGACCAGCTGGGCCACCGCCGTCGTCAGGACGGGACCGCCGACCAGATCGTGCGCGGCCTGCTCGACCAGCACCGCGAGATCGGTCACCGACCCGCCGGCGCCGCCCGCCTCCTCCGCGACCGCGACCCGGAAGATTCCGAGATCGGTCAGTGCGGGCCAGTAGCCACGCCAGAATCCGGCCTCGCCGGTGCGCATTGTTGCAATCGGCCGGACCGATCCGGACCAGCCGCGCATCGACTCCTGGACGGCTTTGTGCTCGTCAGTGGTGGCGATGGTCACACTCATGACCGCCTTCCCGGCGTGACTGCCACACCTAGAACATGTTCTAATATCTCTGCCGGGCGGAAGTCAAGAGCGGGCCCGGCGCGCAGCGCAATGCCCGAAAGGACGTTTCATCGATGGCCAGCCCCTCGCGATCGCAGCAGCCCGACCCGGGCGCGCCGCGTACCGGACCGGTCACGACGCTCAGCGAGGACGAGCTCAGCTCCGCCGCGCAGCGGGAGCGGCGCAAGCGGATCCTGGACGCGACCCTGGCGCTGGCCTCCAAGGGCGGCTACGACGCGGTGCAGATGCGGGCGGTCGCCGAGCGCGCCGACGTCGCGGTCGGCACGCTCTACCGGTACTTCCCGTCCAAGGTGCACCTGCTGGTCTCCGCGCTGGCCCGCGAGTTCGAGCAGTTCGAGGGCAAGCGCAAGCCGCTCTCCGGCGGCTCGCCGCAGGAGCGCATGCACACCCTGCTCACCAACATCACCCGGATGATGCAGCGCGACCCACTGCTCACCGAGGCCATGACCCGCGCCTTCATGTTCGCCGACGCCTCGGCGGCGGCCGAGGTGGACCGGGTCGGCAAGGTCATGGACCGGGTCTTCGCCCGCGCCATGAACGACGGCGACCCCACCGAGCGCCAGCTCGCCGTCGCCCGGGTCATCAGCGACGTCTGGCTCTCCAACCTGGTCGCCTGGCTCACCCGCCGCGCCTCCGCCACCGACGTCAGCGAGCGCCTCGAGCTCACCGTCGACCTGCTCCTCGGCGAACGCAGTATCTGACCGTTCGCTCCACGGTTGCGCGGAGTGTGCCCGCGCGAGGACGATGGGGTGCGGACGGGAACGTCTGCGAGCGGGCCCACAGCTTCTCCCCGTGCGAAGACCCCGCTGACGGGGTACAACCACAGATAGCGCGAGTGCGAATCCGCCGCGTTCGCGCGCACGTACACCGGCGTTCGTGAGGCGCGGGCGGAAACACCGCACGCGCGTGGGCGCGGCGCAGACGATTCAGTATTGTTTCCCGCGCCCGGAATCATCCCCCTCCGATCTCAAGGTTGGATGCGTGAGCGCACAGGATCTGCCACTGGAACTTCGCCGTGCTCTGTCGACGGTCGCGCGCGTGCCGCGGCTGTTGGTGGCGTCGGACTACGACGGGACCATCGCGCCCATCGTGTCCGACCCGGCGGAGGCGTTTCCCCACCGCGAATCGGTGAACGCGCTACGCGCGCTCGCGGGGCTCACCGGCACCACCGCCGCGGTGATCTCCGGCCGGGCCCTGCGCGATCTGGCGGCGCTCTCCCGGCTCCCCGTGGAGGTGCAGCTGATCGGTAGCCACGGCTCGGAGTTCGACGTCGGCTTCGTGCACGCCATCGACAGCGACGCGAAGCAGTTGCTGCGCGAGGTGCAGGCCGAGCTCGGCACGATCGCCGAGGAGAACCCGGGCACCACCGTCGAGAACAAGCCGGCCAGCTCCGCGCTGCACGTGCGCAACGCCGACCCCGAGGTGGGCAGGCGCGCGCTCGACAAGGTGCGGCAGGGCGCCGCCTGCTGGGTGGGGATCCAGGTCACCGAGGGCAAGGAGGTGATCGAGCTCGCGGTGGTCGCCACCGACAAGGGCTACGCGCTCGACACCATCCGGCACCAGGAGGCCGCGTCGGCCGCGGTCTTCTTCGGCGACGACGTCACCGACGAGAAGGCGTTCCGGGTGCTCTCCGGCCCGGACGTGGGGATCAAGGTCGGCCCGGGCGAGAGCCTGGCCGGCTACCGGGTGGACAGCACCGAGGACGTCTCCCGCGCCCTCGCCTTCCTGCTGGACGAGCGCCGCACCTGGCTGGCGGGCGCCAGCGCGCCGCGGATCGAGCGGCTGACCATGCTGGCCAGCCCGCGCTCGGTCGCACTGCTCACCCCGGACGCCACCGTCACCTGGTTCTGCCACCCCGAGCCGGACTCCGCCGCGGTCTTCGCGCACCTGCTCGGCGGCCCGCAGGCCGGCCACTTCACCATCGCCCCGGAACGCCCCGGCCTCCCGCTCTCGCAGCGCTACGTGGACGGCACCATGACCGTCGACACCCGCTGGGCCAGCCTCGGCGTCGTCGACTACCTGCCGCACGACGTCGCGCCGGACCGCACCGACCTCACCCGCGTCATCACCGGCACCGCGAAGGCCGTGATCACCTTCGCCCCGCGCCCGGAGTTCGGGCAGGTGTCGGTGAGCATGGAGGCCGAGCCGGCCGGGCTGCGGGTGCTCGGCACCAACGACCCGATGGTGCTGCGCTCGCCCGGCGTGCAGTGGGAGATCCGCAGCGACGGCTCGCACGATTTCGCCTACGCCGTCGTCGACCCGTCGGTTGCCCCGGTGGTGCTCGAACTGCGCTGCGGCACCGAGGATCTGACCCCGGCGATGACGCCGGAGCCGGAGCGGCGGGCGCTCGCCGAGCAGTACTGGTCGGAGTGGGCGGCCGGGCTGGAGCTGCCCCCGCTCAAGCCGGACCTGATGAAGCGCTCCGCGCTCACCCTGCGCGGCCTGGTGCACGCGCCGTCCGGCTCCATCCTGGCCGCGGCGACCACCTCGCTGCCCGAGGACATCGGCGGCGTGCGGAACTGGGACTACCGCTACTGCTGGCTGCGCGATGCCGCGCTCACCGCGCAGGCGCTGGTCTCGCTCGGCTCGGTCGGCGAGGCCGACGCCTACCTGGCCTGGGTGCACCGGGTGCTGGAGACGCTGCCCGGCCCCGAGCGGCTGCACCCGCTCTACACCATCTACGGCGAGACGCTGCCGCCAGAGGCCGTCATCGACCAGCTCCCCGGCTACGCGGGCTCGCGCCCGGTGCGGGTCGGCAACGCGGCCAACATGCAGGTCCAGCTCGACGTGTTCGGCCCGATCGTGGACCTGATCGCCAACCTGGCCGCCGCGCGCGGCAGGCACGGCATCACCGACCCGGCCCGCGCCCTCCCGGACGCCGACTGGGAGCTGGTGCAGGACATGGTCGCCGCCGTGCAGCGGCGCTGGCAGGAGCCGGACCACGGCATCTGGGAGATCCGCGGCAACCCGCGGCACCACGTGTACTCGAAGGTCATGGGCTGGCTGACGGTGGACCGCGCGCTCACCCTCGCGCAGAAGTTCGACCGCCCGGTCGACCCCGAGTGGCCGGTGCTCCGGGACACCATCGCCGACGAGGTCAAGACCAAGGGCTGGAACGAGGAGGTGCAGTCCTACACCGCCGCCTACGAGGGCACCGACCTGGACGCCGCCACCCTGCACATCGGCCTCTCCGGGCTGATCGACCCCTCCGACCCGCGCTTCCACGCCACCGTGGTCGCCACCGAGGCGGAGCTGCGCAGCGGCGCGACGGTGTACCGGTACCACCACGACGACGGGCTGCCCGGCGGCGAGGGCGGCTTCCACCTCTGCGCGGCCTGGTTGATCGAGGCGTACCTGCTGATCGGCAAGCGCTCCGACGCCGAGGCGCTCTTCGCGCAGCTGGTCGCCGCGGCCGGGCCGACCGGGCTGCTCAGCGAGGAGTACGACCCGGTGGCCGAGCGATCGCTGGGCAACCACCCGCAGGCGTACAGCCACCTCGGGCTGCTGCGCTGCGCCCAGCTGCTGAGCCAGCAGGCGGAAGTCCTGGTCTGACGCATATCCGAGGCCCGTGCGATCGCTGATCGCACGGGCCTCGCGCATTTCCGGCACCCGGGGCGCGACGGGTCGATCTCCCTGCTAAAGTGAAACGGAAACGGTTTCCATTACCCACAGGAGCAGCCCCGTGGCCACCCGATTCTTCCTTCGCACCGCCGGTCTCGCCGTCGGGGTGGCGACGGCGTTCGCGCTGACCGCCTGCGGCAGCTCCGACGATTCCGGCAAACCGTCGGTGGTCGCCTCGACCGACGTGTGGGGCAGCGTGGCCGCGGCGGTCGCGGGGCCGGACGCCGAGGTCGAGTCGCTGATCACCGATCCCTCCGCCGACCCGCACTCGCACGAGTCGTCGGCGGGCGAGACCGCCGAGATCGCCGAGGCCGACCTGGTGGTCTTCAACGGCGGCGGCTACGACGAGTTCGTGGAGCAGGCGCTGAACGGCCGGGACACCCCGTCGGTCGACGCGTACTCGGTGCGCACCGACCGGTCCGAGGAGAACGAGCACGTCTGGTACGACGTGACCACCGTCGCCACGGTCGCGAACCGGATCGCCGCCGAGCTCGGCAGGATCGACGCCGAGCACGCGCAGGGCTACACCGACCGCGCCGCCGAGTTCACGGGCAAGCTGGCGGGCATCACCGCGGTCACCGACCGGATCGCCGCCCAGCGCCCGGACACCCCGGTGCTGCAGACCGAGCCGCTCGCCTACTATCTGCTGCGCGCCGCGAAGGTGCGCGACCTGACTCCGGCGGAGTTCCAGGAGGCGATCGAGCAGGAGACCGACCCGGCTCCCGCGGCCGTCGCCGCCACCAGGGACCTGCTCACCGGCAAGCAGGTGCGCGTGCTGGTGTACAACGTGCAGACCGAGGGCCGGATCACCGAGGACCTGCGCGGCCTCGCGCAGCAGAACAGCATCCCGGTGCTCGAGGTGACCGAAACCCTGCCCGACGGTGTCGATTACATTGCCTGGCAGACCGCCAACGCCGAGGCGCTCGCCGCGGCGGTGAGCCCCTCGTGAGGACGGTATGACCACCGAATCCGGCGTCCCGGTCGACCGGGCGATCACCCCGGCCGTCCGGCTCACCGACGCCGGGCTCGCCTTCGGCTCGCGGACCCTCTGGCAGGGGCTCGACCTGGATGTGGCGCCCGGCGAATTCGTCGTGGTGCTCGGGCCGAACGGCTCGGGGAAGACCTCGCTGCTCAAGGTGCTGCTCGGGCAGCTGGCGCTGAGCCGGGGCAGCGCGACCGTCGCGGGCGCGCCCGCGCGCACCGGCAATCCGCACATCGGCTACGTGCCGCAGCAGAAGACCATCGACGCCGGGGTGCAGCTGCGCGGCGTCGACCTGGTCGGGCTCGGGGTGGACGGGCACCGCTGGGGGTTGGGGCTGCGCAACCGCGCCGAGCGGGCGCGCCGGGTGCGCGCCGCCATCGCCGACGTCGGCGCGCAGGGGTACGCCGACGCCCCGCTGGAATCCATGTCCGGCGGCGAGCAGCAGCGGCTGCGGGTGGCGCAGGCGCTGGTCGGCGACCCGCGGGTGCTGCTCTGCGACGAGCCGCTGCTCAGCCTGGACCTGGCCAATCAGCAGCTGGTCGCCGAGCTGATCGACCGCCGCAGGCGGACCAGCGGCACCGCCGTGCTCTTCGTGACGCACGAGATCAACCCGGTGCTCCCGCTCGTCGACCGGGTGATCTACCTGGTGAACGGGTGCTTCCGGATCGGCACCCCGGACGAGGTGATGACCTCCGCGGTGCTCTCCGAGCTGTACGGCACCGACGTCGAGGTGCTGCGGGTGCGCGGCAGGCTGGTCGTGGTCGGCACCGGCGACACCATGGACGCGCTCGGCACCGCGGGCGCGCACTGCCACGGCGCCGAGGAGTTCGGGCCGGGGGCGGCGCGGAACGGGGCGCGCGCGTGATCGACCGGCTCGGCGGCGTGCTCTCCAAGACCTTCGACTTCTCGACCACCGCCAACCTGATCGGCTACGACTTCGTGCAGCAGGCGCTGCTCGCGGCCGCGCTGCTGGGGTTGCTCGCCGGGGTGATCGGGCCGCTGGTGGTGAGCAGGCAGATGTCCTTCGCGGTGCACGGCACCAGCGAGCTCTCACTCACCGGCGCGGCCGCCGCGCTGCTCGCCGGGATCGGCGTCGGGGTCGGGGCCATCGTCGGCTCGGTGATCGCGGCGGTGCTCTTCGGCGTGCTCGGCACCAAGGCGCGCGAGCGCGATTCGGTGATCGCGGTGGTGCTCTCCTTCGGCCTCGGGCTCTCGGTGCTCTTCCTGTGGCTCGGCCCCGAGCGCGCGGGCTCCAAGTTCTCGCTGCTCACCGGGCAGGTGGTGAGCGTCGGGTACAGCGGGCTGACGCTGCTGATCGCCTGCACCGCCGGGGTGCTCGCGGTGCTGGCGCTGATCTATCGGCCGCTGCTCTTCGCCAGCACCGATCCGGAGGTGGCGCAGGCGCGCGGGGTTCCGGTGCGCGCGCTCTCGGTGGTCTTCGCGGTCATGCTCGGCATCACCGCGGCGTTCGGCGTGCAGATCGTCGGCGCGCTGCTGGTCCTCGCGCTGCTGATCACCCCGGCCGCGGCGGCCGCACAGGTGACCGCGAGCCCGGTGCGGGCGACGGTGCTCGCGGTGCTCTTCGCCGAGGTGGCCGCCGTCGGCGGGATCCTGCTCTCACTCGCGCCCGGAGTGCCGGTCTCGACCTTCGTCACCACCATCTCGTTCGTCATCTACCTGGTGTGCCGGGTGGTCGGGCGGCGGAGCGCGGGCAGGCGTCCGGTACCGGCCGCGGTTTGATGGCAACCGCCTTCAGTCAGGCGTGCCGGATTTCGTATGCTCGTGCGCACGGCTCCCTCCGACCGAATGGTGCGCAATGATCGATTTCGAGATTCCCGCCGAGCTCGCCGCGGAGCGCGATCGCGTCCGCCGGTTCGTGATCGACAGCATCGTCCCGTTCGAACGCGACCCGCGGCTCACCCAGCACGGCCCCACCGACGAGCTGCGCCAGGAGCTGGTCGAGCTGGCAAGGGCGGCGGACCTGCTCACCGTGCAGGCCCCGGTCGAGTTGGGCGGGCGCGGGCTGACCCACGCCGAGCAGGCGGTGCTCTACGAGGCGGCGGGGTGGTCGACGCTCGGCCCGGTCGCGATGAACTGCGCCGCGCCCGACGAGGGCAACATGTACCTGCTGAGCAAGATCGCGAATCCGCGGCAGGTCGACCAGTTCCTCGCCCCGGTGATCGCCGGGCACCAGCGCTCGGTCTTCGCCATGACCGAGCCGGACGGCGCGGGTTCGGACCCGGGGCAGCTCTCCACCGAGGCCACCTTCGACGGCGAGAACTTCGTGCTCAACGGCCGCAAGTGGCTGATCACCGGCGCGAACGGCGCCAAGACCTGGATCATCATGGCCCGGCTCGCCGCCAACCCGCACCTGCCGGAGGGGCCGACGCTCTTCCTCACCGAGGGCGGCACGCCGGGCATCGTCATCGAGCGGACCATGAACACCATGGACCGCAACTACGTGGCGGGCCACGGCGTCGTCCGCTTCGAGAACCTGACGCTGCCGAGGGAGGCGCTGCTCGGCGCGGCCGGGCAGGCGCTGCGCTACGCCCAGCTGCGGCTGGCTCCCGCGCGGCTCACGCACTGCATGCGCTGGCTGGGCGCGGCCGAGCGGGCGCAGAGCATCGCCGTCGCGCACGCCAAGACCAGGACCGCGTTCGGGAAGACGATCGGCGAGCACCAGGGCGTGTCGTTCCTGCTGGCGGACAACGAGATCGCGCTGCACCAGTGCAGGCTGACCATCTGGCACGCCTGCTGGCTGATGGACCGGGGCGAGAAGGCGCGGCACGAGAGCTCGATCGCCAAGGCGTTCGTGTCGGAGGAGCTGTTCAAGGTGGCCGATCGCTGCGTCCAGGTGCTCGGCGGCATCGGGATCAGCGATGAGAGCGTTGTCGAGATGATCTTCCGCGATATGCGCGCCTTCCGCCTCTACGACGGCCCCACCGAGGTGCACAAGTACGCCATCGGTCGCCAGATCCTGCGCTGAGGCGATCTTCGGGCAACCCGTTCGGACGCCCGGTTTCCGGTTGCCCCGTCGGCTAACATCGTCTGACATGAGTTCGGAACTGCTCGTCGATGTCTCCGCGGGCATCGCCGTGCTGACCCTGAATCGTCCGGCGCAGCAGAATGCCTTCACCCCCGGGATGGCCGCCGAACTCGGCGTCGCACTACAGCGGTGCGACGCCGAGGACGCCATCCGCGCGGTGGTGATCACCGGCACGCCACCCGCGTTCTGCGCGGGGGCGGATCTCTCCAGCCGGGTCGGCGAGGTCAGCGGCACCCTGGACCCCCCACCCTGGAAGGTCCGCAAGCCCGTGATAGCGGCCGTGAACGGCCATGCCGTCGGCATCGGCCTGGCCCTCGCCCTCCAGTGCGACCTCCGCTACATGGCCAGAGACGCCATCTACGGCCTGAACCAGGTGCGCAGAGGCGTCCTGGCCGACGGCTCCGCCCACTGGACCCTGCCGAGACTGGTGGGAATGGCGAACGCCGCCGACATCATGCTCACCGGCCGCACCTTCGACGGCGAAGAGGCCCAGGCCATGGGTTTGGCCAACACCTGCCTCCCCGGCGGTGAGGTCCTCCCGACTGCCCTGGCGGTAGCCCACGACATCGCGGGCGGCTCCGCCCCCCTCCCGGTAGCCCTGTCGAAGCGCCTCCTCTGGGAAGGGCTCGGCATGACCCCCGACATGGTCGGCCGCCTCGAAACAGACCTCAACCAGCAGGTCTCCCACAGCATCGACGGCAACGAGGCCATGTCGGCCTTCAAAGAACAACGCCGCCCCACCTGGACCGGCAAACTCACCGAAGAGTGGCCCACCTGGGGAGACAACGTCCCCCCGAGACCCAGCCTGGACTGACCCCTCGCACAGCGCGCGTCTTACGGCCGAACAACTCAGGCGTTCCCGCCGAGCGTGATCAACACGAACAGGATCGCGAAGATCACCATCAGCACGGTCCCCACGATCCCGAGCACATACCCCACCACCACCTGGGCCCGCCCACCGTAAGCCCCCCCGGACTCCTCGATCTGATCCAGAGCCCGCCGCCCCATGGCCCACGCCACAGGCCCAGCCAACCCACAGCACAAAATACTGACAGCCCCGAGGAACAGGATGGCCGTGGCGTTGGGATGCTCGACCGGCTGCCCGATCGGCTGGTTCGGTATCACCATTGCTCGAATTCTACGGCCCCCGACCGCCTTTACCGCCGCCTCTGCCGCGCAATCTCCGCCAGCACGACCCCCGCCGCGACGGACGCGTTCAGCGACTCGACATCCCCCGCCATCGGAATACTCAGGATCTCGTCGCAGTTCTCCCGGACCAGCCGCGACAGCCCCTTGCCTTCGGACCCGACAACGACCACGGTCGGATCGGACCCGTCGAAGTCGTCCAGCGTGGTGGTCCCATCGGCGTCGAGCCCGACGACCCGGATCCCCCGCCCGGCCCAATCCTTGAGCGTGCGAGTGAGGTTCGTGGCCCGAGCGACGGGCAGCCGAGCGGCGGCCCCGGCACTGGTCCGCCAGGCGACAGCCGTGACACCGGCACTGCGCCGCTGCGGGATCAGCACGCCCTGCCCCCCGAACGCCGCCACGGACCGGACGACGGCCCCGAGGTTCCGCGGGTCGGTGATGTTGTCCAGCGCCACGAGCAGCGCGGGCCCACCCGACTCCCGGGCCCGCTGCAGCAGATCATCCGGGTGCGCGTACCGATAGGCGGGCACCTGCAACGCCACACCCTGGTGCAGCCCGTTGGCACTGAGCCGATCGAGATCCGTCCGCGGCACCTCGAGGATGGAGATCCCGGTATCGGCGGCGATCTTCACGCTCTCCGTGAGCCGCTCGTCGTTCTCGGTGCCGACGGCCACGTACAGCGCCGACGCCGGAACCCCCGCCCGCAGGCACTCGACGACCGGGTTCCGCCCGAGCACCATCTCCGGCCCGTCGTCACTCCGGCGCCCTGCGGTGGTCCGGCCACCCTTGCCCGCCGGCCGCCCCTTGGCGTCCGCCTTCGCCTTGAGCGCCGCCCGCTTGGCGGCGGGATGCTTGGTCCGCGCCTCGGCGGGCGGGGTGGCCCCGCGCCCCTCCAGCCCGCGCCTGCGCTGCCCGCCGGAGCCGACGGTGGCGCCCTTCTTGGTGGCGCCCTTGCGAATAGCGCCGCGGCGCTGTGAGTTGCCTGCCATCAGTCGGCCTTTCCTGGCACGTCGGCGAGGCTCCACTCGGGGCCCGCGGGGGTGTCGGTGACCTCGATGCCCGCCGCCTGCAGGCGATCCCGCACAGCGTCGGCGGTGGCCCAGTCGCGGTCGGTGCGCGCCTGCTGCCTGCGGTCGAGTTCGGCGCGCACCAGGACGTCGAGGGCGCCGGTGGCGGCGCCGGAGTCGCTCGGTGCGAACCAGTGCGGGTCGAAGGGGTCGACGCCGAAGACGGCGAGCATGGCGCGGACCTGCGCGGCCAGTTCGCGCGCGGTCTCGGCCTGCCCGCCCTCCAGCGCCTTGTTTCCGGTGTGCACCACGTGGTGGATCTCGGCGAGCGCGCGCGGCACCGCGAGGTCCTCGTCGAGCGCGTCGGCGAAAGCATCGGTCCAGGTGGCCGCGGGCACCGGGCCGCCGCGCTCGGCGACCCGCAGCAGGAACGATTCGATGCGCTGGTAGGAGGCGGCGGCGTCGTGCAGCGCCTTGTCCGAGTACTCCAGTTTGGAGCGGTAGTGCGCGCTGCCGAGGTAGAAGCGCAGCTCGACGGCGCGCACCTGCTTCAGCACGTTGGGCACGCTCAGCACGTTGCCCAGCGACTTGGACATCTTCTCGCCGCCCATGGTGACCCAGCCGTTGTGCAGCCAGTAGCGGGCGAACCCGTCACCGGCGGCCTTGGACTGGGCGATCTCGTTCTCGTGGTGCGGGAAGATGAGATCCATTCCACCGCAGTGGATGTCGAATTCGGCGCCGAGGTAGTACTCGGCCATGGCTGAGCACTCCAGGTGCCAGCCGGGCCTGCCCGCGCCCCACGGCGACGGCCAGCTCGGCTCACCGGGCTTGGCCGCCTTCCAGAGCGTGAAGTCGCGCGGGTCGCGCTTGCCCGAGCCCGCGCTCTCGCCCTGGTGCACGTCGTCCAGCCGGTGCCCGGAGAGCTCGCCGTACTGCGGGTAGCTGAGCACGTCGAAGTAGACGTTGCCGTCGGAGGCGTAGGCGTGGCCGCGGTCGATCAGCCGGTGCATGAGCTCGATCATCTGCCCGATGTGCCCGGTGGCCCTCGGCTCGGCCGACGGCGGGAGCACGCCGAGGGTGCGGTACGCCGCGTCGAAGGCGCGCTCGTGCGTCGCGGCCCACTCCCACCAGGGGCGGCCCGCCTCGGCGGCCTTGTGCAGGATCTTGTCGTCGATATCGGTGACGTTGCGGATGAAGAGCACGTCGTTGCCCTGCGCCTGCAACCAGCGGCGCAGGATGTCGAAGGCGACTCCGCTGCGGAGGTGACCGATGTGCGGCTGACCCTGCACGGTGGCGCCACAGAGGTACACCGACGCACGGCCGGGGACCAGTGGCGCGAAATCGCGCATGGTCCGCGTGTCGGTGTCGTAGAGGCGCAGAGTCACGGGCGCTCATCTTAGCTGGTATAAAATCCCCGCCGTCGCGGCGGCTCCGCTCGACACGCCGCCGAACGGCGCGCGGAGGTTCAGCGTGGCCGCAGCAGCGCGGTGGCGATCGCCGCGATCCCCTCGCCGCGGCCGGTGAGCCCGAGCCCGTCGGTGGTGGTTCCGGAGACCGAGACCGGGGCGTCGAGCAGTTCGCCGAGCACCTTCTGCGCCTCGCTCCGGCGCGGGCCGATCTTGGGGCGATTGCCGATCACCTGCACCGCGGCATTCGCGACGGCGAATCCGGCCTCGTCGAGCAGCCTGCGGACCTCGGTCAGCATGGTGGCCCCGGAGACATTCGCCCATTCCGGGCGCCCGGTGCCGAAGACGGCGCCGACATCGCCGAGCCCGGCCGCGGAGAGTAATGCGTCACAGAGCGCGTGCGCGGCGACATCGCCGTCCGAGTGACCGGAACAGCCGTCCTCGTCCGGAAAGAGCAATCCCGCCATCCAGCACGGGCGGCCCGGCTCGATCGGGTGCACGTCGCTGCCGATTCCGACCCGCATCGTCACACCACCTGCCGTTCGCCCGCGCGCACCGCGCCCGCGAGGATCAGATCGAGCGGAGTCGTGATCTTGAATGCCAGCGGATCGCCCGCGACGGTGTGCACCGCGATGCCGAGCCGCTCGACCAGGCCTGCGTCGTCGGTGGCGCTGAGCGCCGGATCGGCGTACGCCCGGCGCAGCGGCTCGGCGGCGAAGCCCTGCGGAGTCTGGATGGCGCGCAGCCGGGCGCGATCGGGGGTGCCGGTGACGACGCCCGCGCCGTCCACGCTCTTCACGGTGTCGACCACGGGCAGCGCGGGGATGACGGCATCGTGCCCGGCGCGCAGTGCGGCGACCACACGGCGCACGAGGTCGGGCGGGGTGAGGGCGCGGGCGGCGTCGTGCACGAGCACATGCGTGGCGTCGGCCGCGGCGGCCAGCCCGGCGCGCACCGAATCGGTGCGCTCGGCGCCGCCGACGACGACCCGCACCGAGCCGGGGAGCAGGGCAACGGCGCTCTCTACCAGCTCGGGCGGGACCATCACGACGATTCCGTCGACCGCCCCGGAGGCGATCAACCCGTCAACGGACAACTTGATCATGGGCGTGCCGCCGACCGGGACGAACGCCTTGGGAAGAGTTTCACCCAGACGAACACCCCGGCCGGCGGCAGGCACCAACGCGACGACGCGGTCGGCGTTGTTCACAGAATTATGTGCTCGCGGTCAGGAAGCCGCGGCGAGTACCTCGTCGAGAATGATGTCGGCCTTGTCGCCGTCGGTTCCCTCGGCCAGTGCCAGCTCGCCCACGAGAATCTGGCGAGCCTTCGCCAGCATCCTCTTTTCGCCGGCGGAAAGACCGCGGTCCTGCTCACGACGCCAGAGATCCCGGACCACCTCGGCCACCTTGTTCACATCGCCGGAGGCGAGCTTCTCCAGGTTGGCCTTGTAGCGGCGGGACCAGTTGGTCGGCTCCTCGGTGTGCGGCGCGCGCAGGACCTGGAAGACCCGATCGAGGCCCTCCTGCCCGACAACGTCCCGGACGCCGACATATTCGGCATTCGCCGCGGGGACTCGAACGGTGAGATCGCCCTGGGCAACCTTGAGGACCAGATACTCCTTCTGCTCGCCTTTGATGGTGCGAGTCTCGATTGCTTCGATCAGCGCCGCTCCGTGATGGGGGTAAACGACGGTGTCTCCGACCTTAAAAATCATGTGTCCCGTGCCCCTTTCGATGTTCACAGTTTAACATGCGGCTCGATAACGGTGCGATCAACTGTGCAGGTCAGGGCCACAACGGGCAGACCACAGGGCTTGACAGGCGAGAAACGGTGTGCATTCTGTTGTGCGCGTAGGCTATATCGCCAGTACCTGAGCGTGCGCCGGAGTCGCCGGGTCGCGCAGACCACAATCCCCTTCGCGGAACCGTTACCGAACGGATGCCGGATGCCCCGTGTCCGGCGTTGACCGCCGCCCGCCGCACCGGGCCGGGATCTCGACTACTACGCTGCCTAGTTAGTACTCTGCCCCTCGAGGGACGAGCCCGGTCGACATGGAGGACAACCCGTGATTGCCATGAAAGCTGTGACTGCCTGCGCCGCGCTGGCAGCGGGCGCCGCTCTTGCGCTCACCGGGTGCAGCGCCGGACAGGTCGCGCAGACCGCCGATCAGAAGGCCGCGATCAACGGCAGCCACGCCGAGGTCGGCCAGCTCTCCCTGCTCAACGTGCACATCGTCTACCCGAAGGAGACGCAGACCCTCCAGGTCGGCGGCTCGGCGGTGATCGCGCTCTCCATCGTGAACAACAGCAGCACCGTCACCGACGAGCTGACCAGCATCACCACCGACCTCGGGCCGGTGCGGATCACCCCGCCCGCCGGGCAGAGCCGGGTCGTGGTCGGGCCGAGCCAGATCGTCGTCGCCGCAGGCGAGGTCGCGGCGGCCGAGGCCGCGCACAGCCCCGGCGGGCACGGCGGCGCCACGAGCAGCACCACCACCCCGGCTCCCTCCGGGACGGCGGTGCCCGGTCTCGGCACCGAGGGCGCTCCTGCGCTCGGCACCGATCCGGAGGCCAAGCCGGCCAAGATCGAGATCACCGGGCTGACCAAGCCGATCTCGCCCGGTCTCACCTACACCGTCTCGTTCAACTTCAAGGAGAACGGCACCGTGCAGGTCTCGGTGCCGGTGGATGCCGGGCTGTATGTCGACCGGCATCTGTCCGACCTCTCGGGCCCCGCCAAGGAGGGCGCGGGCGGGCACTGACCGCTTCCGCACGCCCCGGCGGCCGTCGCACCTCGCGGTGCGGCGGCCGTCGGCGTTCGGCGGCCTGTCGGCACCCGGCCGTAGGGTGCCGGTGTGGCCAAACTCAAGCCGACCTTCCGATGCTCCGCGTGCTCGCACGACGTGGCGAAATGGGTGGGCAAGTGCCCCGGCTGCGGGGCCTGGGGCACCGTGGAGGAGGCCGCGCCGATCGCCGCGGCCGCCGGGCCCGGCGCGCGCAGGGCGATGCTGCCGACCACCGCGGCGGCGCCGCTCACCAGCATCGACTCCACGGTCACCAGGGCGAGGTCGACCGGCGTTGCCGAGCTGGACCGGGTGCTCGGCGGCGGCGTCGTTCCCGGGTCGGTGGTGCTGCTCTCCGGCGAGCCGGGGGTCGGCAAGTCGACGCTGCTGCTCGAGGTCGCGCACCGCTGGGCCGCGGCGCGGGACGAGCGCTCGCTGTACGTCACCGCGGAGGAGTCGGCCGGGCAGGTGCGGCTGCGCGCCGACCGCACCGGCGCGGTGCACGAGCGGGTCTACCTGGCCGCCGAGTCCGATCTCGCGGTCGTGCTCGGCCACGTCGAGCAGGTGCGGCCGACGCTGCTCGTCGTCGACTCGGTGCAGACCATGATCGCCCCGGCCGAGGACGGCGTGATCGGCGGCGTCAGCCAGGTGCGCGCGGTGGCCGCCGCGCTCACCTCGCTGGCCAAGGCGAGCGGGGTCGCGGTGCTGCTGGTCGGGCACGTCACCAAGGACGGCAGCGTCGCCGGGCCGCGCACGCTGGAGCACCTGGTCGACGTGGTGCTGCAGTTCGAGGGCGACAAGAACACCACGCTGCGCATGGTGCGCGGGCTGAAGAACCGCTTCGGCAGCGCCGACGAGGTCGGCTGCTTCGAGCTGCACGACGACGGCATCGTCGGGGTGGCCGACCCGTCCGGGCTGTTCCTGCACCACCGCACAGACACCGTGCCGGGCACCGCGGTGACCGTCGCCATGGACGGCAAGCGGCCGCTGGTGAGCGAGGTGCAGGGGCTCACCGTCGACACCCAGGCGCCCGCACCGCGGCGCGCGGTGAGCGGGCTGGACTACAACCGGGTGTCGATGATCCTGGCCGTGCTGCAGAGCCGGTGCGGGGTGTACGTGGGCAAGCAGGACGTCTACGCCGCCACCGTCGGCGGGATGCGGCTGGTCGAGCCGGTGGCCGATCTGGCGGTCGCGCTGGCGCTGGCGAGCGCGGCGCGGGATGTCGCGCTGCCGCCGGGGTGGGTGATCCTCGGCGAGGTCGGGCTGGCGGGCGAGGTGCGCCGGGTGACCAACGCCGCGCGCAGGCTGGCCGAGGCGGAGCGGCTCGGCTTCACCACCGCGCTGGTTCCGCCCGGCTTCGATGCCCGCAAGACCGGTATGAAGGTGCACGAGGTCGCCGACGTGCGCTCGGCGCTGCGGCTGGCCGGGATCCGCCGCGCGCGCTCGGCACCCGCCGAGCCCGCCGAGGTCGGCTGAGCGCCGCTCAGCCGATGTTGAACGGCTCGGCGGTGCTGCGGACCCCGCCGAGTTGCGCGAGCACGGCGTAGGCGCCCGCCGGCACCGGCACCCGCTCGCCCGCGCAGCTCGGCTGCGAGGTCGAGCCGGACCAGGTCACCGTGAAAGCGGCCTGCTGGCCGCGCTCCAGCGTCCTGATGTCGGGCTGGCCGTCGGGGTAGCAGTCCACGCTGTTCCACAGCCTGCGCGTGCCGTCCAGCGTCTGCACCGAGATCTGCTGCATGCCGGAGCCCATGTCCCTGCTGCACGGCGCCGCGGAGATGTTCGTGATGACGATGCCGAACACCGGCTGCTCACCCTTGCGGTAGGTCGGCTGGCCGACGCTCACCTTCACCGCGAGCGACTGGTCCGAGCAGGGCGCCACATCCGACTCGGCCGAGCTGCTCGCCGCGCTCGCACCCGGGCCGCCAGCGGGCTGATTCGACTCCGTCGTCGTGCTGGTCGCGGCGGCGCCGCCGGGCGAGGTGCCACCCCTGGCGACCATCACCACCAGCCAGATCACCAGCGCGAGCGCGAGGACCAGAATGCCGATGGCGAAAACACGACGTCGCCAGTAGATCTCGGGAGGCAGCGGTCCAGTGGGTTCCAGCACGCCTCAACGGTAAGCGCAGCGCCTGGATCGCGGGCCGAGGGCCTCGGCGTGTCGGCCGCCCCCGGCCGCCAGGGACAACGTCTACCTGGGCGGATGTCCGGAAGCGTGTTCAGACGGCTTCGCCGATGTCCCCGATCACGTGGTGCAGCCAGGCCTTGCCCTCGGCGAGCTTGTAGTTCACGCAGGCGATGGCGAGCGTGCCCGCCCTGACCCGCTCGGCCACGATCGCGGAGCGCTCGGTGATCAGGTTGCCGGTCTCCACCACGTGCCGCGCCTCCAGCTCGTCGACGGTGGAGAGCCCCTCGCGCCTGCCGGCCAGGATCGACGGCGCGACGCGCTCGACGACGTCGCGGATGAAGCCGCCGGGAACGGCGCCGCCGTCCAGCGTATCGATGGTGGCCTTCACCGCACCGCAGCTGTCGTGGCCGAGCACCACGATGAGCGGGACGTTCAGCACCGCGACGCCGTACTCGATGGAGCCGAGCACCGAACCGTCAACCACGTGGCCCGCGGTGCGCACCACGAACATGTCGCCGAGACCCCGATCGAAGATCAACTCGGCGGCGACGCGAGAATCGCCGCAGCCGAACAGGATCGCGGTCGGATGCTGCCCGCCGACGAGCTTGGCACGGTCGGCGATTCCCTGGCCGGGATGCTGCAGCGTGCCGTTGACGAAGCGGTCGTTACCCTCGCGCAGGGACTTCCACGAGCTGATCGGGTTGGAACCAGGCATAGCGACCATTGTGCAGGACGAGGTGGGAAACCGTGAGGAAGGGCGCTGCCGCGCGCACGCTGCCGGAGTACGGCGCGATCGACACCGGCGTGCTGATCGACTGGTACACCGCCACCGCGCGGGACCTGCCGTGGCGCAGGCCGGGGGTGACGGCGTGGCAGATCCTGATGAGCGAGATCATGCTGCAGCAGACGCCGGTGGTGCGGGTGGAGCCGATCTGGCGGGAGTGGGTGGCCCGCTGGCCGGTGCCGTCCGCCATGGCGGCCGCTTCGCAGGCGGAGGTGCTGCGGGCCTGGGGCAAGCTCGGGTATCCGCGCCGGGCGCTGCGGCTGCACGAGTGCGCGACGGTGCTGGCCGCGCGGTACAGGGACGAGGTGCCCGACGACGTCGAGCTGCTGCTCGCGCTGCCCGGCATCGGCGCGTACACGGCGCGCGCGGTGGCCTGCTTCGCCTACGGGCAGCGGGTGCCGGTGGTCGACACCAACGTGCGCCGGGTGGTGGCGCGCGCGGTGCACGGGCTCGGTGACGCGGGCAACCCGTCGCCGCGCGACCTGCCGGAGACCGAGGCGCTACTGCCGGCCCGGGTGCAGCGGGCGGCCGTCTTCTCGGCGGCGCTCATGGAGCTGGGGGCCACGGTGTGCACGGCCCGCTCCCCCGCCTGCGACGCGTGCCCGCTGCCGCGCTGCGCGTGGGTCGCCGCCGGGCGTCCGGCGGCCGAGGTGGTGCGGAAGACGCAGAAGTACGAGGGCACCGACCGGCAGGCGCGCGGGCGACTGCTCGACGTCCTGCGCGCCGCCGACGGGCCGGTCGAGCGGCTGCGGTTGGACCTGGCCTGGCCGCGGGATCCGGGGCAGCGCGCCCGCGCGCTGGATTCGCTGCTGGTGGACGGGCTGATCGAGCAGACCGACGGGGGGTTGTTCGCCCTTGCGGGCGAGGGCAGCCGGTAGCCGCGGCTATTCGCGCGCGAGCACGTCGCGCAGGAACGACTCCACTTCTTCGCGGTAGCGCCGGGGTTGCTCGTCGTGCACCAGGTGCCCGGCGCCCTCGACCCGCACGTAGCGGGTATCGGCCCGCTCGGCCATGCGCCGCATCTGTCCGGGCGGCGTGATGGTGAATTCGCCCTCGATCAGCAGGGCGGGGATGCGCAGCGACTCCCACTGCGCCCAGAAATCGCGGCTCCCCCACTCCTCGGAGATATCCCGGAATGTCGACACGGCCCCGTGCAGTCGATAGCCGTCGCCGTCCCGCCGGAACGCACGCAGGAAATACCGCCCGGCGACATCGCCGAAGTAGCCGAGCACCGCCGCCTCGTCCGGGAAGGGCTGCGGCCAGCCCTCGACCATGGCCGCCCACCCGGCGGCGGTGCGCCCGCGGAAATCCGGCGCGATGTCCTCCACCACCAGCGCCCGCACCCGCTCCGGGTAGGTCGCCGCGAAGACCCAGCCGTGCAGGGCCCCCATCGAGTGCCCGACCAGCACCATCGGCTCCGCGATCGCCCCGGTGGCCGCGGCCAGATCCGCGACGAAGGCCTCGGTGCCGAGCTCGGCCGGGGCCGGGCGCCCGTGCCCCGCGGCGTCGAAGGTGTACACGTGGCCGAACTCGCGCAGCCACCCCAGCTGATCGCTCCAGGTTCGCGCGCTGCCCATCAGCCCGTGCAGCAACAGGATGGGCACCCCCGTGCCGCCTTCGTCGTAGCGCATGGGGACCGAGCGTAGGCGGCACGAGCCGCTACGTTGGAGCCATGGCTGTTGTGAAGATCAATGCGATCGAGATTCCCGAGGGCGCCGGCGCCGAGCTGGAGAAGCGCTTCGCGCACCGGGCGCACGCGGTGGAGAACTCCCCCGGGTTCCTCGGTTTCCAGCTGCTCCGCCCCACCGCCGGGGAGAACCGGTACTTCGTGGTGACGCAGTGGGAGTCCGAGGAGTCGTTCGCGGCCTGGCGGGACGGCCCGGCGCGGGAGGCGCACGCGGGCGAGGCGCGCAAGCCGGTGGCGACCGGCGCCTCGCTGCTCGAGTTCGAGGTCGTGCTCGACGTGGCGGGCAAGCCGCAGGGCTGACCCACCGGTTCCGATCACCCCTCGTCACATCTGTTGACGAGGGGGGTTTTGCGATGTCACAGTTTCCGTGGAAGCAGCGAGGGTGTTGCGGTAATCCGGTGAGACTCCGGAGCGGTCGCGCCACTGTTCAGAGCCAGACACCGGCACCGTCGCGTCGACACGACGGGGTCGCGTACACCCCAGGAGGACTCGCATGGCCATCGCGCACTCGCCCGCATCCCGGGTATCGGAATCACTCGCCACCATTCTGGTCACGGTCGGCGTCGTCCTGCTCGCCCTGCTCACGCTCTACCTGGTCGGCTTCGACCAGGGTGCCGTCTCCCGCTCCGGGATGTACCTGCACGAGCTGATGCACGACGGACGGCACCTGCTGGGGCTTCCGTGCCACTGACCGAATCCCTGCGGACCCTGCTGCTGCGGGGGCTGCTCGCCGGGGTGCTCGCGGGGCTGCTCGCGGCCACGGTCGGCTACTTCGTCGGTGAGCCCAAGGTCGACGCGGCCATCGCCATCGAGGAGGCGGCCGCGCAGGACCATCCGCACACCGACGAACCGGCCGGGCACTCGCACGACGAGGAAGAGGCGCTGGTCAGCCGGGACGGGCAGAAGTTCGGGCAGTTCCTCGCGCTCGGCCTCGCCGGTGCGGCGTTCGGCGTGCTCGTCGGCGCGGCGGTGCACCTGCTGCGGCGGTTCGGCAGCGGGCCGCTCTTCGGCCTCGCGGTCGCGCTGGCAGGCTGGCTGGCCGTCGTGCTCGTCCCGTTCTTCAAATACCCGGCGAATCCGCCCGCGGTCGGCGACCCGGAGACCATCGACGACCGCACCTGGCTCTGGGTGGCTGCGGTGCTGCTCGGGCTGGTCGCGGTCGCCGCGGCGGCCTACGGCTACCGGTTGCTGGCCGGGCAGCTGCGGTCCGTGCGGCTGATCGGCGGGGTTGCGGCCTTCGTCGTCGTCGTGACCATCGGCTACGTGCTGCTCCCCGGCGTCAACGAGGTCGGCGCGGATTTCCCGGCCAGCCTGCTGTGGGAGTTCCGGGTCTCGTCACTCGCGGTCTCCGGCACGCTGTGGGTCGCGCTCGGGTTGCTCTTCGCGGCGCTCACCGAGTTCGCGGCCGGACCCCGTACCCCGGTACGGGAAGAGGTCGCTACCGCGGCGTGATCCGCGGTTCGCATCGGAGCGGGCAGTGTCGGCGTCATGGCCGACACTGCCCGTTCGCTTTCCCTGCCCGCCACCGGTCCGGCGGCGCCGCGCCCGGTCCGGGTGGCCTGCGCCGGATTCCTCACCGCGCTCGGCGCGGGCGTCCTGGAGGGGCTGGCCCGGGTCGACGACACCGGGGCCGCCCCGCTGCTCTGGCGCGGTGCGCTCTACCTGCTGGTCCTCGCGGTGGTGCTGCGCATGGTGCACGGTGACCGCTGGGCGCGGGCGCTGCTCACCGTCGGCATCGGGATCGCCGGGCTGGCGTCGCTGGTGGTCGAACCGGCGGCCAGGCTGCTCTCCGCGGACTCGCTCACCGACCCGTTCGCCGCGCTCGGCCCGCACGGCCTGCTGCTCGCCGGGGTGCGCGCGCTGCACGTGCTCGCGGTGCTGGTCGCGGTGCCCGCCATGTACACCCCGGCCGCGCGGCGCTGGTTCGCCTGAGCAGGCGGCGCGCCCCTACCCGACCACGCTCAGCCGTTTGTCGAGTTGCTCCAGCACCGCGGGCCAGGCATCCCGGTGCGCGTCCCGCGCGGCCGGATCGGCGAAGCCGGAGTGCCGCAGCCGCAGCCGGATGCCGCGCGGCTGCCGGACGAACTGCACCGAGACCACCGTCTCGGCGCCGCGGGTATCCGCGCTCACCCAGGTCAGCTCCACCAGCCGCTCGTTCTCCAGCCGCAGGAAACGGCCGTAGTGCGGGTGCCGGACGCCACCGTTCTCGGTCTCGAAGAAGAACGGGGTATTCACCGCACCGGCAAGCAGCAGCGAATCTGGTTCTGCAAGCCACAGGTCGAAGCCCCTGGTCCACGCCGCGAAGAGCAGTCCGGCGGAGGCGGACATGACCCGCTCCACCGCGAGCTCGTGCGGCCGGGCGGACAGATCCGGAAGACGAATCGACTGATCGACCATCCCGAGACCATACCCGTGGTCACCGGCGGTGTGCCCGGAGTACGCGGCGGGGGTGTGTACTCCTGCCGCGCCGGGTGGCCGCGGCGCATAGTCTGGCGGGGTGAGAGCGCCAGGTAACACGAATCGCGGTTCGGTGGTGTGGGATTGGGGGCTCGCGGGCGGGGTCGCGGTGCTGCAGCTCGTGCTCGGCTTCGCGCTCGACCTGCGACAGGTCGCCACCGACCCGCTGGACGCGCTCGGAACCGCGCTGCTCATCGCCGGTCCGGTCGCGCTTGTCCTGCGCCGATACCACCCGTTACCGGTGCTGTACGTGGTGTTCGCGGTGGCGATCGCCTACCCGTTGCTCGGGCACAACTACCTGCCCGCGCTGGCCGCGCCCGCCGCCGCCTTCCTGACCGCGGCCGCCGTCGCGCCGCCGCGCTACACCTACCCGGCGCTACCGGTGGCCTACCTGTGCATGGTCTGGCCGCTGCCCGCGCTGCTCGGCAGGGAGACCGACGGCTGGCAGGCGCTCGGCGCGCTCGGCTGGGCGGTCGCGCTGGCAGGCACCGCCGAGCTGCTGCGCCAGCGCGCCGAGCTGGTGCGGTACGCGCAGCGGCTGGAGGAGGCCGAGCCGTGGGAGGGGATCGCGCGGCGCGAGCGGGAGAGCGCCGCCGAGCGGCTCGCGCTCGCCGAGGAGCTGCACGGGGTGGTCGTGCACAGTCTGTCGGCCATCAACAAGCAGTCCGGTCTCGCGCTGGAGCTGGCCGATCGCAAGCCGCAGCAGGTGGTGGTGGCGCTGGCCGCCGTGAAGACGGCGAGCAGGGCCGCGCTGGAGGACGCGCAGGAGTTGCTGAGCAGTCTGCGGCGGACCGGGGTGCGGGCGGAGGAGCCGGCGGCGGGTGACGATCATCCCGTGCGGGACGAGGGGCTGCTCGGGCGGACCGCCGGGTTCCTGGTTCGGCCGCAGAAGGAACCTCGACGGGAGTCCGCGGAGGTTCCCGCGGTCCCGAAACCCGCGCCGAAGCCGGATGCGCCGAGCCTCGACGATCTGGACGGGATCATGCAGCGGGCTCGTTCGTCCGGGGTCGCGGTGACGTATCGGGTGATCGGCACCGCCGCGCCGCTGCCCGCGGCCATCGATGCGGTCGGGGCCGGGATCGTCGTGGAGTCGCTGCGCAACGTGCAGCGGCACGCGCCGGGGGCCGAGGCGACGGTGACGCTTCGGTATGCCGTCGATTCGGTCGACATCACCGTCGACAACACCCGGCCCGTCGCCCCGCCCCCGCGGACCCCGGGGCCGCGCGGCGGGGACGGGATCATCGGTATGCGGGAGCGGGCGCATGAACTGGGCGGTGCTCTCACCGCGGGGCCGCGGCCCAGCGGGGGCTTCCGCGTCGCGGCGCGCCTCCCCGCCCAGACCCGCTTGGCCGCCGTTCCCGGCCTGGAGAAAAAAGAAACTTGATTACTCGGGGGCTCCGCCCCCGAACCCCCGCGTTGTTGATATTCCGTTTGCAACGGGAAAGGCCCGCTTCCCCGGAGGGGAGCGGGCCTTTCCCGAGCTAACGACTACTCGCCCGAGACCTCGGCGGAAGCACCCTCACCGGCACCGGTGAGAACAACCTCCGGCTTCTCGTCGCCGGACTTGGTCAACTTCGCCTTGGGGGAGAAGGTGAACTTGGCATCCTCACCGGACCCCTCACCATCCCAACCCTCGACGTCGACGACGACCGTCTGCCCCGCACCGATCTCCCCGAAGAGGATCTTCTCGGACAGCTGGTCCTCGATCTCGCGCTGGATCGTGCGGCGCAGCGGACGGGCACCGAGCACCGGGTCGAACCCGCGCTTGGCCAGCAGGCTCTTGGCCTGCGGGGCCAGCTCGATCTCCATGTCCTTGTTCCGCAGCTGGGTCGCGACCCGGTTGATCATCAGGTCCACCATCTCGACGATCTGCTCGCTGGTGAGCTGGTGGAAGACGATCACGTCGTCGATGCGGTTCAGGAACTCCGGGCGGAAGTGCTTCTTCAGCTCGTCGTTGACCTTGAGCTTCATCCGCTCGTAGTTCGAGCCCGCGTTGTTCGACTGCGCGAAGCCGAGCCCGACCGCCTTGGAGATGTCCGAGGTGCCGAGGTTCGAGGTGAAGATCAGCACGGTGTTCTTGAAGTCGACCGTGCGGCCCTGGCCATCGGTCAGGCGGCCGTCCTCGAGCACCTGCAGGAGGGTGTTGTAGATCTCCTGGTGCGCCTTCTCGATCTCGTCGAACAGCACCACCGAGAACGGCTTGCGGCGCACCTTCTCGGTGAGCTGCCCGCCCTCCTCGTAGCCCACGTACCCGGGAGGGGCACCGAAGAGCCGCGAGGCGGTGAAGCGGTCGTGGAACTCGCCCATGTCGATCTGGATGAGCGCGTCGTCGTCGCCGAAGAGGAAGTTCGCCAGCGCCTTGGAGAGCTCGGTCTTACCGACGCCGGACGGGCCGGCGAAGATGAACGAGCCCGAGGGGCGCTTGGGATCCTTCAGCCCGGCACGGGTGCGGCGGATCGCCTTGGAGACCGCCTTGACCGCGTCCTCCTGGCCGATGATCCGCCGGTGCAGCTCGTCCTCCATGCGGAGCAGCCGGGTGGTCTCCTCCTCGGTGAGCTTGAAGACGGGGATACCGGTCCAGTTGGCCAGCACCTCGGCGATCTGCTCATCGTCGACCTCGGCGACGACGTCCAGGTCACCGGAGCGCCACTGCTTCTCCCGCTCGGCGCGCTTGGCGACGAGCTGCTTCTCCTTGTCGCGCAGCCGCGCGGCCTTCTCGAAGTCCTGCGCGTCGATCGCGGACTCCTTCTCCCTGCGGGCGTCGGCGATCTTGTCGTCGAACTCGCGGAGATCCGGCGGCGCGGTCATCCGGCGGATGCGCATCCGCGCGCCCGCCTCGTCGATCAGGTCGATCGCCTTGTCCGGGAGGAACCGGTCGTTGATGTACCGGTCGGCCAGGGTGGCGGCGGCGACGAGGGCGCCATCGGTGATCGAGACGCGGTGGTGCGCCTCGTACCGGTCGCGCAGCCCCTTGAGGATGTTGATGGTGTGCTCGACGGTCGGCTCGCCCACCTGGACCGGCTGGAACCGGCGCTCCAGGGCGGCGTCCTTCTCGATGTACTTGCGGTACTCGTCGAGGGTGGTGGCGCCGATCGTCTGGAGTTCACCACGAGCGAGCTTCGGCTTCAGGATCGAGGCCGCGTCGATGGCGCCCTCGGCCGCGCCCGCACCGACCAGCGTGTGCAGCTCGTCGATGAACAGGATGATGTCGCCGCGGGTGTTGATCTCCTTGAGCACCTTCTTCAGGCGCTCCTCGAAATCACCGCGGTAGCGGCTGCCCGCGACCAGGGAGCCCAGGTCGAGGGTGTACAGCTGCTTGTCCTTGAGCGTCTCCGGCACCTCGCCGTTGACGATGGCCTGGGCCAGCCCCTCGACGACGGCGGTCTTGCCGACGCCGGGCTCGCCGATCAGCACCGGGTTGTTCTTGGTGCGGCGGCTCAGCACCTGCATGACCCGCTCGATCTCCTTGGCCCGGCCGATCACCGGATCCAGCTTGCCCTCGAGGGCGGCCTGGGTCAGGTTGCGGCCGAACTGGTCGAGCACCAGCGAGGTGGACGGGGTGCCGGTCTCGCCGCGAGTACCGGACTCGACGGCCTCCTTGCCACCCTGGTACCCGGAGAGCAGCTGGATGACCTGCTGACGCACCCGGTTGAGGTCGGCGCCCAGCTTGACAAGGACCTGGGCGGCGACGCCCTCGCCCTCGCGGATGAGCCCGAGCAGGATGTGCTCGGTGCCGATGTAGTTGTGGCCGAGCTGCAGCGCCTCGCGCAGGCTCAGCTCCAGCACCTTCTTGGCGCGCGGGGTGAACGGGATGTGCCCGGACGGGGCCTGCTGGCCCTGGCCGATGATCTCCTCCACCTGGCTGCGCACACCCTCGAGCGAGATGCCGAGGGATTCCAGCGACTTGGCGGCGACGCCCTCGCCCTCGTGGATCAACCCAAGCAGGATGTGCTCGGTGCCGATGTAGTTGTGGTTGAGCATCCTGGCCTCTTCTTGGGCCAGGACCACGACGCGCCTCGCGCGGTCGGTGAACCTCTCGAACATCGCTCCCTCACTCTCCTGCTCCGACAATCCGGCGATCGACGCTTCCAGCTGGACTGGTGTCACGTCAGCCTGCCATGAAGCCCTGGGCTCGCGGCCCCTCGCCTCCACTCTAGTTGGCGGGGGATCGCGTCGCTTCCGGTCCACCTTATTGCGGCCGGGTGACTCGATCGTCATCCTTGCCAACGCCGCGGGTCGGGGAATCGTTTCCGGCCCCGTTCCGCTGTGAGCGAACGGCGGCCGTCCTGGGCCGGGTGGCCCGGGCCGGGGGCCGGACAGCCCCTCGCCGTCGCCGGTGTAACGCCGGGGCGGGCCGGATCGTTCCCGGCGCCCCCCGATCAGCGCCGGCCCCGCGGCCAGGAGAAAATTCCGCCAACCGGCCGCCGGACGGGCACACCGCGGGAATTACCGCACCCGCCGCCGCCCGCCCGGCCGAAAATACACCCGCGTACGAAACGGCGCGGGCGCGAAAAAACGCCCGCGCCGCCGCTTCCGCACACCCTTCCAGTCGAAAACGTCTCTGCCGCAATCGGTATACCGCGCTCAGCCGTGCTGGGCGTGCCGAATTCCGGCGACGAAGAGCGCGCCGCAGAGCACCGTGAAGGCGGCGGTGTGCAGAACCGCGCGCAGTACATTCCAACGCACCCACGGGGATTCGTATTCGGCGCGCAGCGCGGCCGGATCCGCGATCGAGTTCACATCGCCCGCGGCGTCGAGCAAGTTGTTCAGCGGAACGTTCAGCGCGATCGTGACGGCGAATGCGAACACGTTGAGCGCCAATCCGATTCCGATCCAGAGCAGCACCGCGCGGTACTCGGAGCCGAGGTGCAGCAGCGCGGCGAGCCCGGTGAATCCGATGGTCCCGATGAACGCGATCAGGAACCAGGGATTGATGATGACGACGTTGATCCGCTGCATGACGTCGAGCACTACGCGGTCGTCGGTCTGGCGCAGCGCGGGCATCACCGAGATGGCGTACGCGTAGAACAACCCGGCGACCAGGCCGGTGCCGACGACCGCCGCGATCAGGGTGGCGATCCGAATGCCGTTCATGTGACTTCTCCTGCCGGTGGTGGAACTTCCGGCTTCGAGTCAACCGCCGCGCGGGCCCGCACTCCATACGTCAGAAGCTCGGGCACCTGCCGGATCGTCTACAGATCCCGATCGGAGATGAGCCCGCTCTGCATGGCGAGCCCGGCCAGCCGCACCCGCTTCTGGTTCTGCGGCAGATCCTCCACCCCGAACTTGGCGAAGAGCGCCCGCAGGTGGGTCTTGATGGCGTCGACGCTGAGGAAGAGCTCCTCGGCGATCTGCTGGTTGGAGGCCGGGGTGGCGAACCCGGTGCCGTTCTTGTAGGGCCTGCACAGCGCCACCAGGACGGAGCGCTGGGTGTCGGTGAGCGAGCGCAGCGTGGGGATGGCGGCGGTGGAGGTACGGGTCGCGTCGTCCACCGCGCCGGAGAAGTCGTGGAAGGAGAGCAGCGCGGTGCCCATCCGGATCCGGTCGCCCGCCATCAGCCTGCGCCTGCCGACCAGCCGCTCACCGTTGACGAAGGTGCCGTTGCGGGAGAGCCCGTCGTCCACGATGGTCCACTGCGAGCCGAGGTACTCGACCGCGGCGTGCAGCCGCGACACCTCGGCGTCCCAGCTCAGCACCACGTCGGCCTGCGGGGCCCGCCCGATGGTGATCCGCTGGTTCTCCGGTGCGAGCTCCAGCTCGTGCTGGCGCCCGGTGTCGTCGGTGAAACGCAGGAAGGAGCCGCCCGTTCCGGTCACCGCGCCCGATACCTCATCTCTCCCCGTACCGCCGATGACGGTCAACGGCTCTCATGGTGCCGCCTCGGAGGTCCCCTGAGCAAGGCGAAGGGCCCGGCACGCCGACGAGCCGCTGCCGGAGTGTCGCACGATTCACCCTGGCAGCGGCTCGTCGCCGACGCGCTCAGGCCTTGGCGGCCTTGTTGTAGGCGTCCGTGATGTCGGCCGAGATGCGGCCGCGGGCGGAAACCTTGTGGCCGTTCCGGCGCGCCCACTCACGAATTGCCGCGCTTTGTTCGCGATCGATCGGAACGCGGTTCTTCGGCGCGGCGGTTGCGCCCGTGGCGGCCGCCTTCACCCGGCGCCTGCCGCTCACCCGGCGCGCACTCGAAACCCACTCCTCGAGCCCGTCGCGCAGCTTCGCCGCATTCGTCGTCGACAGGTCGATCTCGTACGACACCCCATCGATTGCGAACTCGATGGTCTCGTCCGCGGTGGACTCACCGTCGACATCATCGATCAGGCTTACAGTGACCTTCTTTGCCATGAGATGAACGTCCTCTCGAAATCGTGCGACCCTGGTACCAGGCCGAATACCCGAGGCAAGAATACCTCGAATTCACAGAATTCCAAGACGGCAACCTACATGCAAACGAACGGCTCAGCGGGTGACCGGTCGCACAATTGGGAAGAGTATCGTTTCCCGGATTCCGAGACCGGTGAGCGCCATCAACAAGCGATCGATTCCCATCCCCGTTCCGGTCGTCGGCGGCATCCCGTGTTCCATCGCGGCGAGGAAGTCCTCGTCCAGAACCATGGCTTCGTCGTCGCCCTGAGCGGCCAGCCGCGCCTGATCCACGAAGCGTTCCCGCTGGATCACCGGATCGACCAACTCCGAATATCCGGTAGCCAGCTCGAAGCCGCGGACATACAGATCCCACTTCTCGGTGACGCCGGCGCGGGTCCGGTGCTGCCGGGTGAGCGGTGACGTCTCCACCGGGAAGTCGCGCACGAATGTCGGGGCATAGAGCTTGTCGCCGTAGGTGTGTTCCCACAGTTCCTCGACGAGTTTGCCGTGGCCGTAGCCCTTGTCCTGCGGAATTTCCAGCCCGACCCGCTCGGCGTGCCCGATCAATTCCGGCACCGTGGTTTCCGGCGTGATCTCGGTGCCGAGCGCAGCGGAGAGCGAAGGATACATCTCGACCGTGGTCCACTCGCCGGAGAGGTCGTATTCGGTGCCGTCGGCCAGGATCACCCGCTGTGTGCCGAGCGCCTCCTGCGCCACTTCCTGCACCAATTCCCGGATCATCCGGGCCGACTCGTCGTAGGTGGCGTAGGCCTCGTAGGTTTCCAGCATGGCGAACTCCGGCGAATGCGTGGAGTCGGCGCCCTCGTTGCGGAAGTTGCGGTTGATCTCGAAGACCTGCTCCAGCCCGCCCACCACGCAGCGCTTGAGGAACAATTCCGGCGCGATGCGCAGGTAGAGGTCCATGTCGAGGGCATTCGAGTGGGTGACGAAGGGGCGCGCGGCCGCGCCGCCGTGCAGCGTCTGCAGCATCGGCGTCTCGACCTCGAGGAAGCCGCGGCGCTCCAGCGCCGAGCGCAGCGCGCGCACGACGGCGACCCGGGTGCGGGCATTGTGCCGCGCCTCCGGGCGCACCACGAGATCCACGTAGCGCTGCCGCACCCTGGATTCCTCGCCGAGCTCCTTGTGCGCCACCGGAAGCGGCCGCAGCGCCTTCGCCGACATCGACCAGGAATCGGCCATGATGCTCAATTCGCCGGTGCGCGAGGAGATCACCTCGCCGTGCACGAACACGAAGTCACCGAGATCGACATCGGCCTTCCAGGCGGCGAGCGAATCCGCGCCGACCCCGTTCAGGCTGATCATCGCCTGCAGTTTGGTGCCGTCGCCCTCCTGCAGCTGCGCGAAGCAGAGTTTGCCGGTATTGCGCAGGAAAATGATGCGCCCGGCCACCCCGGCCCGCAGCCCGGTCGCGGTATCGGCTTCCAGCTCCGGATAGGCGGCCCTGATCTCGGCCAGCGTGTGCGTGCGCGGCACGATCACCGGATAGGGCTCACGCCCCTCCGCGAGCAGCCGCTCCCGCTTCTCGCGGCGAATGCGCATCTGCTCGGGTACGTCGGGATCGATGGACCCCACTGCCGATGACCTGTTCGCGGTGCTCACAAGCGCCAACCCTAGCGGGGGCGCGGGACCGGCGATAAATCAGAGCGTCGCCAGGGAGGCGACCTCCCTGGCGAAGTGCGGCACCCGGATCCCGGCGTGCAGCAGCCCCGCCGCCTCCAGCCCGCGGTAGCCGCCCTCGAGGTCGGTGGCGTTGCGCAGCCCGAGCTCCTGCAGCGCGGCGGCGGCCAGGCTGGAGGTGTACCCCTCGGAGCAGACGACGATCCACTCCACGTCGTGACCGGTGGCCAGCGCGATCCGCGCGGAGCTGCTCGGGTCGAGCCGCCACTCCAGGACGTTGCGCTCGATCACCAGCGCGCCGGGCAGCGCGCCCTCCCGTGCCCGCTGGGCCTGCGGGCGGATGTCGACCGGGACGGCGCCGCGCTCCAGCGCGGCCGGGTACTCGTGCGATTGCAGCCTGCGCAGCCGGGCGCGGGCGTTCTGCAGCATCTGGTCGATGGTCAGCGTGGCCATCACATATCACCTTCGGGCTGATCGGTGAGGACGGTACGGGTGCGGCGCAGCGTGCCGTGGCCGGTCACCTCGTAGTAGGACATGGCGGTGAGCGGCGGCGAGTACGCGTGCACGCTCAGCGTCGGTTCGGTGGCGGGGTCGGCGACCGGGGCCTCCGGTGCCCGCATGACGTCGTGCACCCAGCCGATCGGGAACGCACCCTGGTCGCCCGCCTCCAGCGTGCGGTGCCTGAGTTCGCTTCCGTTCCAGCGGTATTCGGCGAGCGCGCCGCTGAGCACGGTGAGCGCGCCGAGCGAGCCCGCGTGGTCGTGCAGCTCGGTGGACTTGCCAGGCGTCCAGCTGATCAGCCAGACGTCGACCTCGTCGTCGGAGCTGAGCCTGCTGGCCCAGCGCTCCTCGACGGGCCACTGCCCGCCGGTGGGGAGCAGGTGGTCGTACCGGCCGGCCAGTACGTCCTCGGCGCCCTCGTCGGTGAGGCGCAGCAGGTCGGCCGGGCGCAGCCGGGTCGGGAGGGCGGGGGCCGTCGAGCGGTCGACCGGCGGCAGCGCGGATCTGGCGTCACGGGCCGCGGTGTACGAACGAGGCAGGGAGAGAACGGAAGAACGCACGAGCGGATCTCCAGAAGTCATGAACGGTCGAGGTCGCGATGCCTCGAACGGCCGAGGCGGTCAGCCTCGACAACACTCCTGGGGGCGCGTGCCATTGATCACGGCGGTCAGCTTAGCAGCGCCGCGGGAGCCGCACCAGCGGCTGTGCGCGCGGCCACGTCAGCCCCGCTTCCGCTGTTGATTGCGCTCGTAGACCAGCCGCAGCCCGGTCAGCGTGAGGTGCGGTTCGTAGTGGTCGATGGTCTCCGACTCGGGCACGATGAGCGGCGCGATGGCACCGGTGGCGACCACCGTGACGTTGTTGCCCGCGAAGGCGTCGACCTCGTCGCGCACCCGGTCGATCAGCCCGTCCACCAGCCCCGCGAAGCCGAAGACGGCACCGGACTGGATGGCCTCGACGGTGTTCTTGCCGACCACGCCGCGCGGCCGCGCCAGCTCGACCCGGCGCAGCGCCGCCCGCTCGATCAGCGCCTCGCTGGCGATCTCGACGCCGGGCGCGAGCACCCCGCCGAGGAACTCGCCCTTGGCCGAGACCAGGTCGACGGTGGTGGCGGTGCCGAAGTCGACGACGATGGCCGCGCCCTCGTACCGGTGGTAGGCGGCGAGCGCGTTCACGATCCGGTCCGCGCCGATCTCCTTGGGGTTGTCCACCAGCAGCGGGATGCCGGTGCGCACCCCCGGCTCGACCACAACGTGCGCGACGTTCTCGTAGTACCGCTCCAGCATGGTGCGCAGCTCGCGCAGCACCGGCGGGACGGTCGCCAGCGCGACCACCCCGATCACCTCGTCCAGCCGCGCCCCGACCAGCCCGCGCAGGTACATGGCGAACTCGTCGGCGGTCATCAGCGGGTCGGTGCGCATCCGCCACTGCCGGACCAGGCTCGCGTGCCCGCCGCTGCCGGAGAACAGCCCGATCTCGGTGCTCGTGGTGCGGACGTCGACGGCGAGCAGCATGTCAGGCGGTCGTCAGGGTGCGCGGGGTGAGCAGCCCGGAGCCCTCCGGCGCGTGCGCCGGGTCGGAGCCGAGCTCGAGCGCCCGGTTCCGGTCGTCGACGAAGACCACGCGCGGGGTGTACGCGCGCACCTCGGCCTCGTCCATCATCCCGTAGGCGATGAGGATGACCAGGTCGCCGGGGTGCACGAGGTGCGCGGCGGCGCCGTTGATGCCGATGACGCCTGACCCGCGCTCGCCCGCGATCACGTAGGTCTCCAGGCGGGCGCCGTTGTCGATGTCGACGATGCAGACCTGCTCGCCCTCGAGCAGGTCGGCGGCGTCGAGCAGGTCCTGGTCGACGGTGACCGAGCCGACGTAGTGCAGGTCGGCGTGGGTCACGGTGGCCCGGTGGATCTTGGACTTCATCATGGTGCGCAACATCGCGTCGTCGCCTCTCTCTACTGCGCGGACGCCGTGGCCGCGGGGGTGGTGGGGTGGCCGTCGATCGGGGCGCCGAGCGTGACGGCGACGTTGTCGATGAGGCGGGTGGCGCCGACCTGCGCGGCGACCAGCAGCCTGGCCCGCCCGGTCTCCGGGGCCGGGCCGAGCGTGGCGGAGCGCAGCTCCAGGTAGTGCAGCTCGATGCCGGGCGCGGCGGCGAGCACGCCGCGCGCCGCGTCGAGCACCGCGGCCGCGCCGAGCCCGCCCGCGTGGCTGCCCGCGGCCAGCGCCGCGGAGAGCGCGAGCGCGGCGTCGCGCTGGGCCGGGTCGAGGTAGCGGTTGCGGGAGGAGAGCGCGAGGCCGTCCGGCTCGCGCACGGTCGGCACCGCGACGACGGTGGTGTCGAAGTTCAGGTCGCGGACGAGCTCCCGGATCAGGGTGAGCTGCTGGTAGTCCTTCTCGCCGAAGAACGCCTCGCTCGGCCTGGCGATCTGCAGCAGTTTGGCGACGACGGTGAGCATGCCCGCGAAGTGCGTCGGGCGGCTGGCGCCCTCCAGCTCGGCGCCGACCGGCCCCGGCCGCACGGTGGTGCGCGGGCCGTCCGGGTACATCTCCGCGGCCGACGGCGCGAAGACCAGCTCGACGCCCTCGCCGCGGAGCAGCTCCACGTCGGCGTCCAGGGTGCGCGGGTAGCGGTCCAGGTCCTCGTTCGCGCCGAACTGCAGCGGGTTGACGAAGATCGAGACGATCACCACCTGGTTGGTGCGCTTGGCCCGGCGCACCAGCTCGAGGTGACCGTCGTGCAGCGCGCCCATGGTCGGCACCAGCGCGACGGTGCGGCCGACGGCGCGCAGCGCCCGCGCCACCTGCCCGAGTACCGCGGGGTCGTGGTGCACGGTGAGCCGGCCGGGCGTGAAGGTTCCGCGCAGCTTGGGGTCCATCAGCGACGTCCTTCCAGGAGGTCGAGCAGGGCGGGGGCGGAGCGGGCGCGCTGCGCGGTGCGCAGCGAGAGCGCCCGGTAGCCGTCGGCGATCGGGGGGTCGGCCGCCGCCAGCGCGGCCAGGTGCGCGGCGACGGCGCCGGTGTCGCCGCGGGCGACCGGGCCGGTGAGCGCCGACTGGCCGCGGCGCAGCGCATTGTCCAGCGCGGCCGAGGCGAGCGGGGCGAGCAGCCGCTCGGCCAGCCCGTTCGGCTGCTCGTCGACGGCCTGCTGGCCGAGCAGCCCGGGCCCGGCGAGCGCGGCGCGGAGTGCGTCGACGGCGTCGAGGATCACGGTCACCAGATGGTTGCTGCCGTGCGCGAGCGCGGCGTGGTAGAGCGCCCGGTGCTCCTCAGGCACCCGGACCGGCTCGCCGCCCATCTCGATGACCAGCGATTGCGCGATGGCGTAGCCGACCTCATCGGCGGCGGTGATCCCGAAGCAGGCGTTGCCGAGCCGGGCCAGATCCTCGTCGTGGCCGGTGAAGGTCATCGCGGGGTGCACGGCGAGCGGCAGCGCGCCCAGCTCGGTGAGCGGGGCGAGGACGCCGATGCCGTTCGCGCCCGAGGTGTGCACCACGATGGTGCCCGGCCGGACCACGCCCGCCGTGGCCAGCCCGGCCACCAGCCCGGACAGCTCGGCATCCGGCACCGCGAGCAGGAGCAGCTCGCTGCGCGCCGCTACCTGCTCGGCGGGCAGGATCTCGGAGTCGGGCAGCCGGGTGGCCGCGCGCCGGATGGAGGCGCCGGAGATGGCGGCGACGCCGAACACCACGTGTCCGGCGCGCTCGAGCGCCGCGCCGAGAGCCGAACCGACGCGTCCCGCCGAGACGATTCCCACCGTCAGGCGTGCGGGCGCGGGGTCGAAGCCGGGCGTGGCAGCAGAATCCACGCTTTTCGAGGTCAACACTGTCCTCTCGATGTCGTTCCAGTCCCGCATGGCGGGTACCGGACGGTACGACACGAGGATATAGAGCAACGCCGAGCGGACGCCACGGGGTGCGGGGGTGATCTGCGCCGCAGCCCCGGTCAGCTGCCGCGCTTCTGCTCCGACTGCAGGTTGGCCATGATCTCGGCGACCGAGAGCCGCCGGGTGGACGGGTCCTCCTCGGTGTCGGCCCTGCGCCTGCGGCGCGCGCTCGGGGTGCCGATCGCGCCGCCCGCGGCCCGGCCCGGCGTCGCGGCGGGGTCGGCCGGGTCGGCGGGCGGGGTGCTCGGCAGGCCGTAGGTGGCGGGGGCCGGGGTATCGGGGGCGGCGGGTGAGCCGGAGACCGCCGAGGTCGGGGTGCCGACCGAGGCGCGGGCCGGGTTCACCACCGGGCCGGTGGTGGCGCCGGAGAGCGGGTCGGGGGCCGAGGTGAGCCGCGGCCCCGCGGGCGCCTGCTCCCGGTCCGGCTTGCCCGCGGAGGCCTGCGCGCCGACCGGGTCGCCGGCGTCGGCCCGCGAACCCGCCGACCTGTCCGCGGTGGTGCGCGAACCCGCCGACCTGTCCGCGGTCGCGCGCGAACCCGCCGCTTTATCCGCGGTCGGCCATGCTCCCGCCGCCGTGCCCGTCGACGCCGGCGTCCCCTGCTTGCCCGTGGCGGCCGGAGTCCCCGGCCTGCTCGCGGAAGCCGCAGCCCCCTGCCTGCTCGCGGAAGCCGCAGCCCCCGGCTTGCTCCCGAAGGCCGATGACCCCGGCTTGCTCGCGGAAGGCCGCGCACCGGCCGCGTTGCTTCCGGACGCGGCGGCGCCCGCCGGCTTGCTCAGCCGCGGCGGCACCGCGCGCTGCGGGCCGGTGTCCGCGTCGTCGTCCGGGCCGGGGGCGCGGCGGCCGGGCACGTCGTCGGCGCCCTCCCCCGGCTGCTTGACCTCCCACGGCCACTTGGGCTGCTCCGCGCCCTGCGCGGGCGGGGACCAGACGGTCGAGCCGTGCGGCGGGTCGGCGGGGGCCTCGGTGAAGGCGCCGGACCAGCCGGGGGCGCGGTCCGGGTCCTCCTCGGGCACGGTCGCCGTCTCGGCGGTGACCGGCTCGTCGTAGGGGGTGGCGAAGCTCGGCGGCGCCGGGTGCCCCGGCTCGAAGACGGGGGTCGGCCATTCGGCATTCGACGAGCTACCGTTCGCCGCGGCTGCGGACCGACCGGGGAGTTCGTGCACCCGGGTGGCGTCGGCGTGCAGCGCGGGACGTTGCCCCGGCAGATCGCCGTCGAAGAGCCGCTGCAGATTGGTGCGCAGCACGGCCAGTTCCCCGCGCAGCGCGGCCAGCTCGGCGGCGTCCGCGCCGACCTCGTGGCGGACCCGTGATTCGACGCCGAGCTCGTACTCGCGCCGGGCCGAGACCTCGCGCTCGAGCTGGAGTTCGTAGACGGTCTGCAGGTCGTGAACCTTGGCCCGGTCGGCCGACGATTCTCGGCGATAACGCGTGGCAGCGAGCGCGCCGATGGCCGCGGCCCAGAGCGCGGCGACCAGCCCGACCCGGACGTACTGCAGGCTGTTGCTGAAGACCAGGAAAATACTGGCAACCAGCCCGAGCAGGATCAGGATGCCGACGAAGAACTTTCCCGCATCATCCCGCCGTCGACGGGAAGCGCTGCTACGGGAGGGCGAAACCATGTCCGCAAGGGTAGCCGGGTTGACCTGCGCCGAACACCGCCGTGCGAATTATTTCCATTCAAAACGTTTGCTAAGTAGTCGCTGCATCGTCGGTCGGGTCGTCGGGCGCCCGGCAGCAATACTCGAGCCACAGCGCTGCGGCCAGCAGGCAGAGGCCGGCGGTGAGCCCGACCACCGCGCTCGGGGCGTCGGCCGCGGCTGCGTCGAGGGTCCCGCTGCGCGGGAAGACCCACAGCAGGAACCCGAGCCAGATCCCGGACACCAGCGCACCGACCTGGATCGACGCCTTTGCCAGCGCCACCGCCCGCGCCGCCGTGATCGGATGCAGCCTGCGCGGCCCTGCCCCGATCCGGTCGTCCTGCACCCGCTGTCTGATCACGAAGGCCAGCGCGACCTCGATCGCGGCGACCGGGTACAGCGACGCGCCCGCGAACACCGAGATCGGCGGAAATCGCCCGTAGGCCACCCTGGTGATGATCCAGGTGGCGATGGCGGCGGTCAGCACGGTGACCACCAGATCGAAGATTCTGGCCGGTTTCAGCTTCACCGCGCGCCCGCCGCCCCGAGGTCGTCGCCGGTGCGGTGCACGCCGTCCCGCTCGGCGGGGTCGAGCGCGGCCAGCCAGTCGCGCACCGGCCGGGTCACCCCGGCGGCGGTCAGCTCCGCCTCCGGTTCGACGTCGAGCCAGGGCGCGAGCACGAAGGCGCGGCGGTGCGCCTGCGGGTGCGGCAGCGTGAGCCAGGGATCGGCGCTGTGCACCGGCCCGGCGGCGGTGCCGCACCACACCACGTCGACGTCGAGCGTGCGCGGACCCCAGTGGACGTCGCGCACCCGGCCCGCGGCGTCCTCCAGCGCGGCGCCGTGGCGCAGCCAGTCGGCGGGCGCGTAGGCCGGGTCGTCGGCGAGCAGCACGGCGTTCAGGAAGTCCTGCTGCTCGACCCCGCCCCACGGCGCGGTCCGGTACACCGGGGAGACCGCGGTGACCCGCGGGCCGAGCCCGGCGACCACCCCGCGCAGCCGGTCGAGCCGGTCGCCGAGGTTGGCCCCGATCGACAGCACCGCGCGGCTCATCCGCGCTCCCTGCTGGTGACCACCCTGACGTCGGCGAAGGTGTGCGGGATCGGCGCGGACGGCTTGTGCAGCGCCACCTCGACGGCGTGCACCCGCGGGTCGGTCATGACGTCGTCGGCGATCTCGGTGACCACCGTCTCGATCAGGTTGCGCGGCTCGCCGCGCAGGATCTCCACCGCGCGCCCGGCCAGCGCGCCGTAGTCGACGGTGGCGGCCAGGTCATCGCTGGCGGCGGCCGCGGTGAAGTCGACCCAGAGCGTCAGGTCGACGACGAAGTCCTGGCCGTCCCTGCGCTCGTGCTCGAAGACACCGTGCCTGCCGAAGGCGGTGAGGCCGCGCAGCTCGATGCGGGAAAGGTCGGATCGGTCCACGTCAGCGAACTCCAGGGGTGAGGGGCATGGCGGCGCGCCGCCAGGCGTCGACGACGGCGATGGCATCGGCCGAGCCGCGCACGTCGTGCACCCGGACGCCCCAGGCGCCGTGCTGCGCGGCCAGCGCGGAGATGGTCGCGGTGGCCGACTCCCTGCCGTCCGGCGGCCGCGGCCCGGCCGCGGAGCCGAGCAGCGTGCCGAGGAAACGCTTGCGCGAGGCGCCGATCAGCACCGGGAGGCCCTGCCCGACCAGCCGCGGGAGCGCGGCGAGCAGCGCCCAGTTGTGCTCGGCGTTCTTGGCGAAGCCGAGCCCGGGGTCGAGCACGATCCGGTCCGCGCGCACGCCAGCCGCGAGCGCGAGCTCGACCTGGCCGGTCAGCTCGGCCAGCACCTCGGCGACCACGTCGTCGTAGTGGTCGGCCGGGCCGGTGTGCCGGAAACCGGTGCCGCCCCGCCAATGCATGAGGATCCACGGCACCTCAGCGGCCGCGACGACCCGGACCATGTCCGGGT